>CAZILJ010000849.1:0-12348 GCA_964539915.1 uncultured Acidobacteriaceae bacterium
CTGCGGCTGGTGGAAGGCATGACCGGTCCCGAGATCGCGGCCCGAACTGGATTGACGCACGGCTCGGTTCGGGTGAACCTGCATCGGGGCATGCAGCAACTTCGCGCGAAACTAGGCTCGACCCCGGGCAGCACCGGCCCAGAACCGGAGAAGCGGTAATCATGGACCCGGGCAACAAGGGAGCGGAAAACGAATCCATGCCGAGAAACAACGACTATCTGTGGGATAGTTCCGGAGAACCGGATCCTGAAATCCAGAAGCTCGAAAAGCTGCTCGGGAAGTTCCGCCACGACCGCCCTGTTCCTGTATTTCCTGAGATCGCGCCGGCTCGACGATGGGCATTGTTTCCCTGGCGGCTCCGACTGTTTCCCGCCGTGGCATCGGCGGCTGCCTTAGTGGCCATCACGGCAGCCACATTTCTTTTGCATGGAAAGAAGCCGGTGCCGATCACAGCAGCCGGTTGGGATGTGTCGCGCTTGGCCGGAACACCCCGCATCGGACGCAACACTGTCGGCGGGAAAGAAACGAGCCGACTCGGCGTGGGCCAGGTGCTTGAGACCGACCAGCAGTCGCGCGCTAGCCTTCGCGCTGAAGATACCGGCCAGATCGAGGTGGAACAGTGCTCGCGCCTGCGTCTCATGACGATGGGCGCTGATCTGAACCGGATCGCTCTCGATCGCGGAACGATTCAAGTTTATATCTGGGCTCCTCCCGGCCAATTCGTAGTAGATACGCCTTCGGCTATGACCGTCGACCTCGGCTGCGCCTACACCTTGAAGGTGGACGAATCCGGCGCGGGGATGGTGCGCACCTCGCTCGGCTGGGTCGGTTTCAAGTTGAACGGCCGCGAGTCTTTTATTCCCGCGGGCGCGGCCTGTGCGACACGACCGAAAGTCGGCCCCGGCACACCATACTTCGAGGATGCGTCGCCGACATTTCGCGCTGCTTTGGCTAGATTTGATTTTGAAGACAGCACAGGGCAACAGCGGATCGGCGATCTAGCGATCATGCTCGGGGCGGCGCGCAAACGTGATGCACTCACATTGTGGCATCTGCTGGCGCGGGTCGAACAGGGACCGAGAGTTCTCGTCTACGATCGGTTGCGAGCCCTCGCCCCTCCTCCTGCCAGTGTCACAAAAGATGGAATCTTGCGCCTCGACCAACCTATGCTCGATCAGTGGTGGAACCAACTCGGATTCGATGACATTTCGGTTTGGCGCCATTGGGAGCGTTCCTGGTCCGGAGCGGCTAAGCCCATTCGCGAAACGAAGTGAACGCGCTTACGCTTTTAATTCTTCCTTCGACTTCTCCGCGGATTTTCACACCACGTGTTAACACTCCGGACTCTGATCGCGTCTTTTGAACGTGGGCTAAGACCAGCGAAACCAAGGAGACTCGAAAATGAATTCACGCGCATTTCCACGCCTGGCAATCAGCATTGCGGTAGTTCTGGTTGGATTCACAAGCTATGCCCAAGCAGGTCCGCCTCTCATCTGCCATCCCATTGAAATCGGGCAAGCGAAGTCGCTGCCCTGGATCGACTGGAACCGGAAGGGAACTGGAGGCTATGACTTGAAGACCCTGACACGGGATACGCTTGCAATTCTCGATTCAACCGCGCCTGTGCTGCTGCGAATGGAGACCCTTCGACGCGCCACCATCTATGCTCGGCAGGATCCGCAAGTCGCGAAAGAATTGCTAACGCGCCTTCAGGCGCGTGCCGCCAATTCAACCGACTCCGGCCTATCTGAAGCTCTGGCATGGTTTGACGTCGGCTATCTCATCGAGACCTACCAGCAATGGATCGGCAAAGCCGAACCCAATCCCGCGGCCGGTCTTGACGGATACGCCTGGGTCAAGAAAGCCGTCAGACTGCGCGGCCAAGATCCGGAGATGGAATTCGCTGCGGCTCTCATTACCCTCACGGGCCCGGAGAGCGATCACCGTGAACATGCTCGGAAGGCAGTGGCCGGCGCCGGCAACGATCCGCTTCTCGCCCAGAACTTGGCCTCCGATTTTCACAGCCAAACAGTCTCCGAACTGCTGACCAAAGCCCCGACGGGAGTGTTTTAACCATGAACTCGCTCATGAAGAAGCTTCTCTCGGCAGCGGAAATGAGCTCACGGCTGCCTCGCATACTGGCGTTTGGATTGTTAGGGCTGTTTTGCGCCAGCCTGCTGATCGCAGATGATCAGCAGGCGGCGTCGGACGTTACCGTTCACGAGTGGGGAACGTTTACTTCGATTGCCGGCAAGGACGGTGTCGCGGCGGAATGGTCTCCATTGACCGGATCCACCGATCTGCCCCAATTCGTGGAGCATTTCCGCGAACCCAACTTCAAGCTCGGGCTTCGCGGAACGATTCGAATGGAGACTCCGGTTCTGTACTTCTACTCTCCCCGAGATGCAACAGTGTCGGTCAACGTGTCATTCTCTAAAGGAGTCATTACCGAGTGGTATCCACATGCAGATCGTGTTGAACCTAGCGGGGTTTTGCGGGACGCCCTCTTGAGTCGATTGAAATCTGATGGGAATATCACGTGGAGTCATGTCGCGATCTCTCCAAATCTGAGTGGCGAGTTCCCGCGCGAGGCCCGATCAGATCGCTACTATGCAGCGCGCGAGACCTCGTCCACGCCTTTGCACATCAAGACAACCACCGCCGACCAGCAAGAAAAGTTTCTTTTCTATCGAGGAGTCTCGGCTGCTCCGTTGCCCCTATCCGCCATGCAGAACGCGGACGGCCGGTTGCTCATTAACAGTCTCGACGCAAGCGAAATCCCGGCTATCATTCTTTTCGAGCGCCGGGGAGATCGGGTTGGCTATCGCTGGGTGCGGTCGCCCAGGGATGGCACGGTTGTCGAATCGCCGGAACTGAACGGTGATCTAGACTCCCTTTACCGCGATGTGGAAGGAACCCTCGTTGATCAGGGTCTTTATCCAGACGAAGCGCGGGCCATGGTAGAAACCTGGCGTGACACCTGGTTCGAGGAAGGTAGCCGCCTGATTTACATCGTGCCGCCCGGATTCATCGACCACATCTTGCCACTCACGATCAATCCCGCACCGACACAAATCGTGCGCATTTTTGTCGGGCGACTCGAAATCGTGACACCAGCGACCGCAAATGCGGTAGAGACCGCCCTTGCCTCTCGTGATGAAGCGACTCTCAAGAAATATGAACGCTTTCTGGAGCCGATTCTCCAAACAATAAAAGAAGAGCACCTCGAATCAACGTCGGCAACTCGAAACCGTCGTTAATTGACTCGACTGAAACTGCTCACGCCCTACTGCTTCTGGGCCGTCACTATGTTGTCGTCCGGATTGCGGTCGATCAACTTGATCAGAGGATCGATGCCTGCCTCACTGGGTACTTTGTCCACGGTGACGGTGAACTCCTGATGCTCCTGCTCGATCCTGTGTTTCTGCAGATACAGGAATTTGCCGTCACCGTCGAGAACGCCGATATCGACGAGATCGTGCGCCGGGATCAGATGTTCCTGCCCCTTTCCATCCGAGCGGTATTTCTTGGCTTCTACAGCAATGCGTACCTGGTATTTGCCGCTCGGCAACGGAGAGTAGGTGGCTGAAACCGCCCGATTGTCGAAGATCGTAATATTTTCGAACCAGTCCTCGTAGAGATACTGGAACTCCGGCGGCGTAACCTTTCTGAGGTAGTCCTCCAGTTCTACCGACGTTGGATATGGCGGCCCTTTGAAAGCGTAATCCTTCGTCATGGCGGCCAGAGCCTGGCTCACGCGGTCTTCGCCGATATAGTCCTGCAAGGCATACATGACCTGACCGCCCTTGTTGTAGTGGATGTATCCCTGATTGGGCTCCACTCGCAGCAGCGGCTTTTCCTCGTTGCGCTCTTGTCCCCGCCCCCGGAGGTAGCCATCCAATTGATAGCGCAGGAATTTCTTCATCGATTCCGGGCCGTAGGTATGCCGCATCACCATCAGCGCGGTGTACTGCGCCAGGGTTTCGACGATCGCAGTTGCGCCCTCCGTGTTCGCGCTTACCACCTGGTGTCCCCACCACTGATGGCCAGTTTCATGCGCGGTCACAAAGAAAGGAAGATTCATCGCATCTTTTTTCCTGGGATTGACGTAGGTGATGAAGCCAATGCCCTCGGAAAATGGAATCGTGTTGGGGAAGGATTCGGCAAAGTCCCCGTAGCGCGGAAACTCAACGATGCGCAATTGACGGAACTGGAATGGGCTGAAAGATGTAGTGCAGTAATCGAGCGTGGCCTGCATTCCCAGCATCATCCGGTCGAGATCGAATTCGTGTCCTGGCTGGTAGTAGATCTCCAGATTCACATCGTGCCATTGCCCGCGCCGAACCGCGTAGCGCGCCGAGTTCGCCGAAAAGATGCCGCTGAGAATGGGCGCATCGGCCTTGTAGTGAAAATATCGGCGGCCATCTTGCAGCCATTCTTTTTGCAGGTAGCCGGGCAGGATTGCAATCTGGTCCGGAGTAGTGCTGACCGTGCCTTCGAAATTCACCCAGTCCGCGTCGGTGGCGAGATAACTATTCTGGCGGGCAGCGACATCTTCGAGTTTCGGCAGCCCGGGGGACTTCTGCAGGCCATGGCGATGGCGGGCGCTGTCATCGACCAGTTGCACGTCCTGAAAATATCCAATGAAAGGAACGTAGGTGCCGCTGACGAAGCTCCCGTTGTGTACGATGTCGCCATTGGGATTGGAATTCACGAATCCGGGATTGGGATAGGCGAGCGCGAAGGCGAGCGCGACGCGCTCGTGGGGCTGCAACGGCTTTGGCAGGCGAAACGCGTAGAAACCGAGGTCTGAATCTTGAATCACCGGCATCTGCCCGCCGTCGAAGCTGAGCGTCTGCACCTCAATGTTCGGACGCGGGATCACATCGACGTCTTCCGGCCAGATAGTCACGGCTACGCTGTCGATTGGGGTATCAGTCTTGTTCTCCAACCATTCCTTACCGCGAAACACAGCTAGCCGTTGCTCAGGGTAAAGGTCAACATCGGCCAGAATATCAGTCACCCTCGGCTGAGGCGTTTTCTGATACTGCTTGTATTTGATCTCGTATTGCGCCCGTGCCTCCTGGAATTTGAAAGTCGTAAGATAGCGGTTCAAGATATGTGTGTTGTAATAAATGTAGCCGCCCACACCCACGAAGAGCAGTCCAAAGACCGCAAAACTGATTCTGACAAGCGCCGAGAGGCGCGCGCGGACGAACCTCAGCCGATTTCGCAGGCTTCCTTCCATGCCACGCACCCACAACAAATTGGTTGCCATCGCCAACAGCACGGCGCCAATCCCCCAGTACAAATGAAACCAGAAAAGCGGCTGCGCGTAAGGACCATAGCCATTCATATCGGAGTAAATTACTGTCGGCGATTCCCCGATCCGGTAGAGGTAATCCTGAAAATTCATCTGGGGCAGCGCAATGGCCGCCACGAAATACAACACCATCACGAAGTGCCCAAGATATTTGTGATTCACGATGGTGTGCACCAGCAGCGCAATCACACACAGGATCCAGAACGTGATCAGCCGATTTCCGATCAAGTCGGTCAGATACAAACCGAACTCGAAATGATAATAACCGTGGCCAATCTGCACGATCAGGCCGCACAGCATCGCCATGAGGACGAGCAGGATCTGCACCAGCATCAACGCGGACAACTTGCTGCCGAACACCACCCATCGCTGCACGGGCAATGCGTCCATGATCTGACTGAGCTTAGCGTCGCGTTCACGCCAGGCCAGTTCGCCTGAATAAAAAGTGACGATCGCCAAAATGAAGAGGGCAAACCCGGCGCCACCCAGGTCCAGCATGCGCCAGGTGACGGGATACACGGGAGTGGCAAACGGAGCATTGACTCCGTAGGCGGAAAAAATCGCCATGAGAGCCCCGGCCAGTACAAGAACAGCAAAAAAGACGCTCTTGATGGTCTCGGCGAACTGCAATCGCGTCAGAGAAATCAGTTCGCGGAAAGAGTCGGCTACCCTGAAGGTCGGGTGAGTCAGTGGTAACCCGTGCGCCATTGCGGCTGGCAACTCCGTCACCGGCTCAAGCGGCAGCGTCTTTCTAGCTTTGCCCGCCGCGTAACTGAATGAGAAACGCGCGTACGTCGCCGCCAGAATGGTTGCGCCGATTCCCAGCCACAGAACGCGATTCCACACCAAGACTCCGCTGAATGGCACCAGCTGGCTATTGCGCTGAAAGGGAGTCCAGTACTGTGTCAGGTGCGAGACGGCGTTTCCTCCAAACGGGTCCACCATCGCCGCGAGTTTGCTCACCGTCAGGTCAGACGACAACTGGTTCGCGACAAAGTAGCCGATGAGCAGCAGCACACTGCCCGTATATACCGGCAGCATCTTCCGTCCCAGCGCTGCCAATGCGAAAAAGATCGCAGTGGTCAAAATAAGGTTGGGGATGACCAGCGTGAAGTAAGGCTGGACGTATGCAGGAAAACTTTGTGGCCCCACGCGCGCGGCGTCCAGCCAGGGAACACGCGTACCGGCCCACGCTCCCAGCCCTACACCGGCGAAGACTACCAGTTGCACCGCAACAGCACCCAGAAATCGGCCCGCCAGATAATCGAACTTTGTGATCGGGGCGGTATAGAAGAACGCGGTCGAGTTACTCTCCACATCCTCGTGGGTCGCCTGCCCAGCTAGCGACGCAGTCACGATGACTCCGAAGAAGCTGACATACATAATGATGACGTTCAGGGCGAAAGGCGAGGTAACCAGAACCTTGCCGCCAGTGCCGAAGTCGATTGTGGCGCCAGCAAACGCGCCGCCTGACATGAGCACGAACAAGAATCCCAGCGCGAAGAACACCAGAAAATATACGTAGGTGGAGATGCGGCGCAGCCGGCGGGAAAACTCGAACGCCGAAATCGAAAAGGCGACGGAAGCGGCCATGGATCAGTTCACCGCACCGGCTGCAGGTCGGTGGATAAATCCTCGGATGGTGGCGAAATACAAGTCTTCCAGATCCGGTGAGGCAGGCTCGAAGCCGGCTTCCGGTTGCTGCTCGCTCAATAAGTGCACCAGTGTCTGCCCAGCGAACAGTCGCATGGATATGACTTGAAAGCGCTCACGGTAGCTCGCCAGTTCAGAGTGGGCGATCGATTTTGTCCAAACCCTGCCCGCTAACTCCGCTACCAACTGAGTCGGATTTCCCGTAACCAGCACACGCCCTTCGTGAATGATCGCCATCGCCCGGCAGAGGTCGCTTACATCGGAAACGATGTGGGTGGAAAGAATGACGATGATGTTCTGCCCGATCGCGCTCAACAAGTTGTGGAAACGCACACGTTCTTCCGGATCGAGACCGGCGGTCGGTTCGTCAACGATGATCAGTCGGGGATTGCCCAGCAGGGCCTGCGCGATGCCAAACCTTTGCTTCATGCCACCGGAGAAGCCGCCCAACGCCTTGCGTCGATGTTCGTAAAGGTTGGTTTGCTGCAGAAGTGCCTGGACGACTGCCCGTCGTTCCTTGGTGTTCGTGATGCCTTTCAAGGTGGCAAATTGCGTGAGCAAATCTTCCGCCGAGACCTTAGGATAAAGCCCGAATTCCTGTGGCAGATAGCCCAGCACGCGACGAACGGCGTCCTTTTGACGCAGCACATCGATATCGCCCAGGGTTGCTTGACCGCTATCGGCTTCTTGCAGGGTGGCCAGAGTTCGCATCAAGGTGGACTTGCCAGCGCCGTTCGGCCCGAGCAACCCGAACATGCCCAAAGGGATAGACAGCGAAACACTCTGCAGTGCCTTCGTGCCATTCGGATATTGCTTGGAGAGGTTTTCGATTCGGAGTTCCATCGTCATGGGATACGACTCGGACCAAATTACGGGTTCACGCTGCAAAAAGTTCCTGGGAGCATCTTCAATTGTCGCTTCGCACGCCGCGGTTCGAGACCTATGTGAACCTGGTCCTCGGCGTTCAATGTGCCAACCCGAATAATATATAAGGATCGAGTCGAGGGAGCATCCGCCGCAGCGGCGGAGATTTGAGCGCACTCGCCCAACCCCGGTCTTCGGCTTGAGCCTCCGTTTAAGCGCCGTGGCCAAAATCTTGCCGGCCTGGGGCAGCCTCCATTCTTCTTATGGAACGGTAAGGAAGGGCGCCAGGCAACCCCTTAAGCCATAAGAGTTAAGCTGGTTTGGAAAGGACTAGTGGTCGTTGAGGGGTGGTTGAAGGCCTTTGTAGGCTCATTTGATCGTAAATGGTCTTTCGCTTTCGTGGTCGCGCACATCGTATCTTCTATGTCACATTAGAAGTTCAATGCCTGCCACCACCGACGCCAGGGCTGGACGCGCCGCCTTCACCCATCCTGGGTTTGTGCTGTTCCAGGTCGCCAGGTTCCTGATTGTCTCGGCGGTCGAGATGCAGGCCGTGGCGGTTGGATGGCAAGTTTACGAGATCACCAAGAGGCCGCTCGATCTCGGCTATGTCGGTCTGGCACAGTTTCTGCCGGGAATCTTGCTGTTCCCCATCTCTGGCCAGGCCTCCGATCGTTTCGAGCGACGCCACGTGCTCTCCGCTTGTTATGCCGGCTACGCACTCTGTTTTGTCTGGCTGCTGGTTCTGGCGGAACGCGGTGTGCACTCGGTCCATTCGATCTATGTAGTGTTGATTCTGATCGGCGTGGTGAGGTCTTTTAACGGCACGGCGAGTCGATCGATTTTGCCGCAGCTCGTTCCTGAAGAACACTTCCCAAATGCCGTCGCATGGAATGCCAGCATCTTCCAGGCGGCAACAATTCTCGGGCCGTCGTTTGGAGGAATTCTTTATGCGGCCTTCCGTGGCCCTTCTGCCGTTTATGTGGTTGCACTGCTGACAGCAATTGGCGCGACGGCTTCGTCGTTTCGCATCAAGCCTGAGGGGAAGGCGCGCCCACGCGAGCCGATCACATTCAAGACTGTATTCGCAGGGCTCCACTACATAGGGAAGAAGAAGCTGATCCTGGGTGCGATTTCGCTGGATCTGTTTGCCGTGCTGCTGGGCGGGGCCGTTGCTCTGCTTCCGGTATATGCGCGAGAAATTCTTCATACGGGTCCGTGGGGGCTGGGACTTCTGCGAACGGCTCCGGGCGTTGGGGCGGCGATCATGGCGGTCTTGCTGGCACACCGGCCATTGCGCGGACGGTCCGGACCTACCCTTCTGTGGTCGGTTGCCGGCTTTGGAATCTTCACGATTATCTTCGGCGTCTCGCGCAGCCTCACGGTTTCGCTGATCGCGCTGCTGCTGCTCGGAGCGAGCGACATGATCAGCGTGATCATCCGCGCCACGCTCACGCAACTGGCCACGCCGGATGAAATGCGGGGGCGGGTGACCGCCGTGGACATGATTTTCATTGGCGCTTCCAACGAGTTAGGGCAGTTTGAATCGGGCGTGACGGCGCAATGGTTTGGCAGTGCGCCGGCGGTAATTCTGGGCGGCGTGGGAACGCTAGTGGTCATCGCGGTTTGGGCATGGCTGTTTCCTGAATTGAGGCAAGCAGGGGAGTTGACGTCGATCGGCAAAGAAGAGTTGCCCGCTCCCGCCGAAAGCTCTGCCCCCCGCTAGATCAATACAGGGTGGTCCGTCCTCTCAGGATATTCAACGGTCTTGCCCGAGCGACAGGATTTCCGGCCGGACAGCCGAGGCGGCAGTGGCCACGTGTATTGCGATCGTTCCCTGCAGCCACGAACAATGCCGTAGAATGTCGGCTTCACGTCCCTCGACTCCACGGCACCACCGGGATCCGAATTGATCGAACGCTACTTCCGTCTTGCGGAAAATCAGACCACGGTGCGCCGCGAATTTCTCGGCGGACTCACCACGTTCGTCACGATGGGCTACATCGTCGTCGTGAACCCGCAGATTTTGGCGCAGGCGGGTATGCCCGTAGAAGGCGTCGTGTTTGCCACATGCGTATCTGCGGCCGTTGCCACACTGGTGATGGGACTGTACGCGAATTATCCTATCGCGCTGGCGCCGGGAATGTCGCTCAACGCCTATTTCACTTACGTCGTCTGCCTGGGCATGCACGTTCCGTGGCAGACCGCCCTCGGCGTTATCTTTTTCTCCGGCGTCTTCTTTCTGATTCTTACCGTTACGCGCGTGCGGGAGCAGATCGTCAATGGAATTCCAGAATGCCTGAAGTATTCCACTGCCGGAGGCATTGGGATGTTCATCGCATTTGTCGGATTGCGCAATGCCAAGCTGGTGGTGGCAAATCCGGCGACGTTTGTCAGCCTGGGCAGTTTCGCCAATCACGAAGCGCAACTCGCCTGCATCGGCCTTGCGATTATGCTCGTGTTAATGACCCGCAAGATCAGTGGAGCAATCCTGATCGGGATCTTCGCCACCACCATGCTGGGGATTCTGCGTGGCATGGCGAATTGGCCGACGGCTATTTTTTCCTGGCCGCATCCTAGTTCGACCTGGCTGCAACTCGATTTGCGCGGCGCGCTTCATCTCGGGCTGCTGGAAATTGTTTTCGTGTTTCTATTTGTCGATCTGTTCGACAATGTCGGCACGCTGGTCGGAGTATGCGAGCAGGGCGGATTTGTGAAGGACGGCAAAATTCCGCGGGTGGGGCGGGCGCTCGTGTCGGACGCGGTGGGCACCATTTTCGGAGCACTGACTGGAACTTCTACGGTCACCAGCTACATCGAAAGCGCAGCCGGCGTGGCCGCGGGCGCACGGACGGGACTAAGCAACATTTTCGTCGCGGGACTGTTTCTGCTGGCGGCATTTTGCGCTCCTCTCGCGACGGCAATTCCTGGGTATGCGACGGCCCCTGCCCTGATCCTGGTGGGAGCGCTCATGACGGAATCAATTGCCCGCGTGCAGTGGAAGGAATTTACCGAGGCGATTCCCGCGTTCGTGACTCTGGTGGCAACGCCGCTGACCTTCAGCATCGCGACCGGTCTCAGCCTAGGACTGATCTCGTACACCCTGGTGAAGGTGGCTGCGGGGAAGTTTCGGGAAGTGAGCCCGGTCATATGGATTCTGACCGCACTGTTCATTCTGCGCTATGTATATCTGGCCGCGGGGTGACGCCCTCGAGCCGGACCTGAAAGGCGACCCGAGAAGTTCAGGCAGTCCTACGGAGAATGCGTCGTAGGGTTGCTCTCGCGGCCATGAGGCTTGTTCACCTGCAACTCGCCACCCGCGGCCTGCCCGTTGGTTGCATTCTTTCGACCGGGAGAATGCAAATCAGCGTAGCTTCGCACAGCAACTTTACGATACGCTCACGGTGACAGTTGCGGTGGTGCGACCGTACTGATTGGTGGCATACAGGGTGTAATTCGTAATGGCTTTCGGATTAACCGTCACGCTGGTTGCACGCACGGCACCGAGCCCTGGGGAAACGATTACATAGTCGTCGCCGGCTACATTCCAGGAGAGCGTTACGCTGCCTCCTGAGGAAATCTGAGTGGCTGAAGCGGTGAAGCCGCTGATCGTGGGAACTGATCCGGTGGGATAGTTTGCGCTCGTGTAAACAGGAGTCATCTGCACGACTTCGAACGCCGATGCGGGCACGGTTTTCAGCGAGTCGAGATCGGAGCCCCAGCGGCTGTCCGAGACTCCCGTCACGAACAGAGCACTGCCGTTATCGGCGAGAATCAAGCCATAGCTCTTCATCGCCATCAGAATGACTTGCATCTGCGTGGAGAAGGCGGAAATGTCGTAGCTGGACTTTAGTCGAAGGCGCATTCCCATGGGCGGCGCTGTCGGATCGCTCGATGTGGCCGCCCAATGGGAAGCCGGAGGTATGAATGCGGCGCTGCTTTTCGGCAACGTGAAACGGAAGGCATGTTGAATCTTGCCGACCGCCACTTCATCGTAACGAACCAGGCCGGGAAAAATCGGTAGCCCGGCCGCATCCGCGGAAGTCCATGTGTAAGGACGTTGCTCGTTGCCTAGCAAATCCCACACCGCAGTCGAATCCGCATTCCAGCTTCCGTCCGAGTTTGGGGAAGCGTTATACATCTCGTACAGAAAGCAGTTGCCGTTATCGAGCACGAGCACGTGACGGTCGCCGGTGCTTGACGATCCGCCCTCGATCGGAGCGCTTGAGGGAATTGGCATCGGGCCGGGATCGCTCTCATTCCCGTAGGCGCCCAGATTCAAATTGACCAGTGGCTGGCCTCCGTTCACTACCACGTACGGAATGCCGTACGTGGGCTCAGTACCCCAGTCGGGATGCAGGTTCACCGAGCCCACCCATTTGCCGATGATCGCGCTGGAATTCGGATCGACCGGCGCGGAAGAGATGTTGGTGTTCCACCGACTTTGGCTGGAGAAAGGAACAAAGCCGTTCAGACTGGCGGTCTGGCCGATCGACATGACATTGCAG
>CAZILJ010000850.1:0-6747 GCA_964539915.1 uncultured Acidobacteriaceae bacterium
GAAAAGATCCGGCCAGAAGATTCGTTTTCGATATGCGCCCGATCAGGTGCGCACCCGCATGTACCGCAGCTATCGGCAGCTTCGAGATGGCTGGACGAAAAACCTGGCGCTGCTGTTTCCCAAACCAGGATGGCTCGCGGCCCGGTTGCTGGGTCTATGGGTAACTCCGTGGGTCGCATTGTCCCTGGCGCACTCAGGTCGCTGGTGGTGGAGCGCGATTTACCTCCTCAGCTTTTTGTACCTCGCGACACGCCTGAAGCGAGCGAACTTCACCTGGGATAAGCAAGTTCTCGGGGCTATATTCGGCATGCCAATGTTCGCGTACTTGTTGCTGCGATCGAAGAGAGCGCGGGCCAACGGAAGCGTCCAATGGAAGGGCCGCACGTACTCTGACAAAAGCAGCGCATTGGCAACTGAAAACTGACGACTGGCACCTGGTTTCCTATGGTCTACTTAACCCGCAAAGCCGAATTCTCCGCCTCGCACTTCTACCATAATCCCGACTTCACGCCCGAAGAGAACCAGCGCATCTTCGGCAAATGTAATAACCCCAACGGCCACGGACACAACTACACGCTCGAAGTCACGGTGAAGGGCGAGGTTGATCCTCGCTCCGGGTTCGTTGTGGATCTGAAGCAACTGAAGGAAGTCATGAACCACGAAGTTCTCGACGCGATGGATCACCGCTTCCTTAACAAGGAGGTTCCGGAGTTTTTCAAGTGTATTCCGACGACCGAAAATCTCGCGATCGCCGTCTGGCAGCGCCTCGAAAGCAAGCTTCAAAAAGCTCGTCTGCATCGGGTGCGCGTCTACGAAACCCCGGACTTGTTTGTCGATTTCTACGGAGAAAACGATCCCGCTGGAAGCTGCGAGCTAAGAGGTGACTCATGAAAGCGCACCTCACTCGCCGTTATCGATTCTCCGCCTCGCACCGGCTGCACAGTACGGAGATGTCCGCCGACGAAAATCGCGTGACTTATGGCAAGTGCAACAATCCTCACGGACACGGGCACAACTATGCACTCGAAGTCACCGTGAGTGGCCAGGTGGACCAGAGCACTGGCATGGTCTGCAATCTGGTCGATCTCGACGGTTTTGTCGAAAGGGAAGTGCTCTCCCGCTATCATCTGGAGAATTTGAATACCCTGCAAGAATTCGCTCAACAAGTGCCCACCACGGAAAATCTTTCGGTGGAGATCTTCGAAATATTGCAGCGTGGCTTTTACCACGCGCATCTGGAACGAGTGAGACTCGAAGAGACCATGATGAATTCATTCGAGTACGCAGGCACAGCCGAACCGAAGCACTAGAAATTGATGACAAGCGCGCACGCCAATTCAACAGGACCCAATACCCATGAACCCCACTCCGCTTGAACGAACCGAACAACCCACGCTGACCAGCGCACGTTTTGAAGATCTCGTCCAGGAGATGCTCGTGCGTCTCGGAGAAGATCCGAACCGAGAAGGGCTCGCCGCCACGCCCGAACGCGTACACAAGGCGATGAAGTTTCTGACCAAGGGCTACCAGGAAGATCCCGAGGCGCTGCTCAAGGGCGCGCTCTTTACGGTGAATTACGACGAGATGGTCATCGTCAAAGACATCGAAGTCTTCAGCCTGTGCGAGCATCACCTTCTGCCCTTCTTCGGCAAGGTGCACGTAGCCTATATTCCCAATGGCCGGGTGATCGGACTCAGCAAAATCCCACGCCTGATCGAACTCTTCTCGCGACGCCTGCAAATTCAAGAGCGTCTCACGACCCAGATCGCGGAGACCATCCAGAAGGTCATCGCGCCCCAAGGCGTCGGCGTCGTCATCGAAGCTCGGCACCTCTGCATGATGATGCGGGGAGTCGAGAAGCAGCACTCGGCCGCGGTCACGTCGTCGATGCTCGGCTGCTTCCGCAACGAGGAAGAAACGCGCTCGGAATTCCTGTCGCTGATTCGCCAGCGCCCCAACGGAATTTAATGGAGGAAATTGCGACGGCGTTTGGGTTGTTGGCGAGGGCAAGGAATCAACAATGACGGTCTCTGTGTTTATCGGCACCAGCGTTGACGGCTTCATCGCGAGGCCGAACGGCGAGTTCGACTTTCTGCCGGCGGACGGCGGCGAACCCCACGGCTACGACGAGTTCATGGCCAACATTGATGCGCTTGTGATTGGCCGCAAGACTTTCGAGATCGTTCTCGCTCTCCCAGCCTGGCCCTACGGGAACAAGCGCGTCGTAGTACTCAGCAGCCACCCCGTCGATTTCTCCGGGGTTCGCGGAGGGAACGTGGAGCAGATGTCCGGTCCTCCGTCGGAAATTGTTTCGAAACTTGCGGCCACCGGGGCCCATCGTCTTTACATCGATGGTGGCGTTACCATCCAAAGTTTTCTTCGCGCAGGGCTGATTCAACGGCTGATTATCACCCGAGTGCCGGTTCTCATCGGAGACGGAATTCCCCTGTTCGGCACGCTGTTGCGCGATGTGCGCCTCCGCCACGTTCGGACGCAGTCCTACGCGAGCGGATTGGTGAAGACCGAGTACCAAGTCCTCGCCTGACCGATCGAGGTTGAAGACGGAATCAAAATCTCACATTCTCAAGGAATCGGAGGGATGTGGGACCCCAAGGCGGGGTGCGGTCGGTGAGGTAAGATAGCTCGACATCGCCTTCTACCTTCTTGACTGCATCCACTTCCAACCGGACTGCAAAATCCGGCCGCCTGCGCGGACGCGTGGCCCTCGTCACCGGCGCCACTCGGGGTATCGGACTCGCCATCGCTCACGCCTTGGGCGACGAAGGCTGCAATCTGATTCTGACCGCTCGCAACCAATCCGCGCTTGTCCGCCTCAGCAGGGAATTGGCGTCCTCACACATTCAGGTCCTTGCTCAGCCTGGCGACGTCCGCGATCCTCATTCCGTCGATGCCCTCTTCGGTTCCGCGCGCCGCCAGTTCAAGCGCCTCGATGTCCTCATCAACAACGCCGGTATCGGGCACCCGAACCTTTCGGTTGCGAAGCTTCCGTTTCCCATTTGGAAAGATGTTCTTGAAACCAACCTGGACGGCATGTTTCTCATCACGCAAGCCGCCCTGGCCATGATGAAGCGTGGCGGCACCATCGTGAACAATCTCTCCATTGCCGCTAATCGGGTCTTCGCCGGCTCCTCCGCGTACAACGCTTCCAAGCACGGCGCGCTCGGCCTCACCAACACGCTACGGGAAGAACTTCGTCCGCGCGGAATCCGTGTGATTGCCCTGCTTCCGGGCGCAACCGACACCGATATCTGGTCTACACTGTGGCCCGAGGCTCCGCGCCGCAAAATGATGTCGCCGGAAACGGTGGCGCGGGCCGTCATCCAATCCATTCTGCTACCCGCGGACGCGACGATTGAGACCCTGGAGATCCTTCCCACCGCCGGCACGCTCTGAGATTTCGGCTTTAGAAGTATTTCCGTGCTCCGGATCGCGCCTTGTTTCACCCGCGTCCAAAGAGTGAACCGAAGAACTCGGCTGAATTCGCTGGCGCCCGTCCCGGGCTCAGGGTTTCCCACCGCTACCCACGGCTCACGCCGTGGGCTACATTCTTTCGCCGCTTCGCGGCTTAAGCTGACTACGGCGCTCGCCTTTCCTACTTTGATCAGTCGAAGTACAATGGCGCCGCCAACTCATCCTGAGGAGAAACGCTCAATGATGAAATCTCCGTTACTAGCCGTAGCCATCCTGGTCGCCGCAGCCTTCGTTTTGCCCGCGGGCGCTCAGGACGCTATGAAGAAAGACACCGCCGTTAAACCTGCCGACAGCCCATCGAAGGTCGTACTTGATTCCTGGAACGACGTGGGACGAAAGCTCATCGCAATGGCCGAAGATTTCCCCGAAGACAAATACGACTTCAAACCGACGCCGGCGCAGCGCAGTTTCGCCGAACAGCTTCTCCACGCTGCCGGTGCCAACTATTTCTTCACCAGTCCGGCGATGGGGCAGAAGCCTCCCAGCGAAGAAGATCCCAAGCGGGACCAGTACAAGACCAAGGCCGCCGTGGTTTCCTTCGTCAAGAAATCCTTTGCGGACGGCGCTACCGCGATCAAGGCAAAAGGCGATAAGGGAATGTCTGATTTGCTGGTCGACCCGTTTAGCCACCAGCAAGTCCGGGTCTCCGATTTCGCGTACGGCTTTATCGAACACGACGGCGAACACTACGGCCAACTGGTGGGTTACTATCGGTTGGCCGGATTGGTGCCACCGGAATCGCGGCCAAAAAAATAGAGGAACAGAGGTGGCCCGGGGCGAACCTCGCCCGCGAACGCTGACGAAACTCCCCGGGAGTAGAATCGGCTGTTTCGGATCGTTTACCTGAGCTCGCAGCGCTAAGAGGCGGCAATCAAAGGAATTATGGCTTTGTAATCGCTGGCCGCATTCGCCGGCTGGGGGCGCTCGCGCCCCCACCGCGGCTGCCCCCCATAGGAACGGAACCTTTACCGGTAGGCGTATGGGGTCCTGCGGCTGCGCTCGGGAAATAATTTCACCATCACCAACCCGGCGACAAATCCCCCGACATGTGCCCAGACTGCAACTCCGCCCACATCGCGCCCTCTGGGCGCCATCGACAGCGTCGCCGCGCCGGCAGCAAACTGCAAAACGAACCATTCGCCCAGCACAATCCAGGCCGGCAGATACAGGACAAAGACAAAGAACCAAGTCAGCACCCGTGATCTCGGATACAAAATAAAATACGCACCCAGCACGCCAGCAATGGCTCCACTCGCTCCCACGGTCGGAAGATTCGAGTTCGGATACACCGCAACCTGCGTCGCCATGGCAAGCAATCCGCAGAGCACATAAAAAATGAGGTATTGAAAGTGCCCAAGGTGGTCTTCAACGTTGTCCCCGAAGATATAGAGGAACCACATGTTGCCAAGCACATGCATCCATCCAGCGTGCAGGAACATCGAGGTAAAAAACGGAATCACAATCGCCCCCAGAGGATATCTCGGCGACCCCGCAAGAAATGCCGCCAAATGACTCGGCACAACTCCAAACTGGCGGGCAAACAGTTCGTAACTCTGGGGATCCAGCGACGCCTGAAACAAATAGACGAGGATATTGAGCGCAATCAAGAATATGTTGACGTAGGGCGTGCTGTATCGTGGTTGGTCGTCTCGAATCGGAAACATAGGAGATTTAGTGAGTCAGTGATTTCTTGCTTGCGTAATTTGGTAACTTGGTAATTGAACATCTTAACCGAGTCGGCGCCGATCAACTCATCGACAACCCTTGGACCCTATCACCTGAGCCGAGATTACCCAATTGCCGAAGTATCCGATTACAAAATTGCTCGATTGCCCAATTCCTTCATGAATGGCGTCCTTATCGTTGACAAGCCCGCTGGATTGACGTCGCACGACGTCGTCAATCGAGTGCGGCGTATTCTGCACGAACGCTCCGTCGGCCATCTCGGCACGCTGGACCCCATGGCCACCGGCGTGCTTCCCCTGGTCACCGGCACGCTCACCAGGCTGGCTCAGTTCTATACCGCTTCGGAAAAAACATACGAAGGAACGGTGCGTTTCGGTTTTGCCACCGATACGTATGATGCCGCAGGCGAACCCACCAGCGCCGCGCACGAGGTCAGGCTGGATGCCGAACAAGTGGAGGAGCTCGCCACAGGATTCCGCGGAGTCATCGAGCAGATACCGCCTCCGTTCTCGGCCAAGAAAATTAACGGTGTGCCCGCCTACAAGCTGGCGCGTCAGCTGAAGCCAGTCGTGCTGAAGCCGGTGCAGGTCGAGATCAAGGAGTTCGTAATTCTCGGAGTCGAGCTCGACCGTGCACTTTTCCGCGCTCGCGTGGCCTCTGGAACTTACATGCGCTCGGTCGCCCACGAAATGGGAAGGGAACTGGGCTGCGGCGCCCATCTCGAATCACTGCGCCGCACTTCGGTAGCCGAGTTTACTCTGGAAGACGCGCACACCCTCGAACGACTCGCGGCGGACGCAGCGAACCCGAGGACGCTCCAGGAATATTTTGTCCATCCACGCCAGTTGCTCCCGGAACTTCCATCCGTGACCGCCGACGAAGTCACGGTTGCCCGCATCCGCAACGGACGCACTGTCAACCTGCCCGAACTTTCCCGCGCTCGCCAGGTCAAAGTATTCAGCGGGCAAAGGGAACTGATCGCCATTGCCACCCGTGTGGCCGGCACACTGTTTCATCCAAAAATCGTCCTGTGTGGGGCGAACGCCCCCGTCCGCTCTTGACGGAATGTCTCTTTCGCCGCTTCGCCTCCAGCTGATCAGACATCGGCAACGAAATGGAATGCGAACACACCCCGGTCCTTGAGTCTTGACCCTTTTCGGCAATCCCTTTACTGTCACCCTTGGCCGAATCATGAAACTTTCTGTAGTGATGCCCGTCTACAACGAGCAGGCGACCCTCCGGGAAGTCGTTGCCCGTGTTCTGGCCGTCCCGATGGAGGTTGAACTGATCTGTGTCGATGACGGTTCGAGGGACGGCTCGCGCGAGATTCTCGCGGAGCTGCAAATCGACCATCCCCAGATTCGCGTCATGCTTCAGCCGAAAAACATGGGCAAAGGTGCCGCCCTGCGCTGCGGCATCCAGGAAGCCACCGGGGATTTCATCATCATCCAGGACGCCGACCTCGAATACGATCCCTCCGACTATCCAGCCTTGCTCGGGCCTCTGATCGAGGACAAGGCCGACGTGGTTTACGGATCCCGTTTTCTCGGTTCCGGCCCACACCGTGTC
>CAZILJ010000851.1:0-7615 GCA_964539915.1 uncultured Acidobacteriaceae bacterium
CACATAGACCGTGTTCGCCTGTGCATTTACCGTTGAGCGATCCTGGGCAGAGACTCGGTTTGCGATAAGAAGAACAAAAGGAACACACGCGAGGAACAAACGTGCGGATTTCATGCCACCTCCGAATCAAGATCCTGTGCAAGGATACTCGACATGGCCCTCTCATCAGGAAGAACGGCGGCGATTGCGCATCTTGCGACAGCAGCAGCGGGAACGCTCCCCTCGTTAGTCTTTTTGCACCCTCTGGTCTTCTAGCGCGACCTAACAGCGAGGTTGCGATCCAGGCGAATCTCCAGTGCAGTTCCCCTCTCGAGAATCAGATCGTGTCCCGATTCAAAAGCAGAGACAGCTCCTTCAGCAGCTCCGGAACCCGCGCCGGCCGCGGCCGCGCGGTTTCCGCCAGTCCGCTTCCCTTCCGCCGCACCACGACCAGCTCCCACAACAATCGCCTCGGCAATCTGTTCCTTCGTCATTCCCTGGCGACCGATTTCTCCTGCTTCGCCGATCTGTCTCAGCCCATGCTCACCCGGAACTCCTGTAACCGTGGCGATGAGCGGAACCGATCCTCGTGAAGTTTCGATTTCGTCGAAACTGAGGATCATGCGCGTACGAAATCCGGGTTCGACCGCACTGACATGCCCTTTAATCTTCTTTCCCAACTCGATCGTCTGTCCCTCTGCGGTGACCAATGGTTCAGCTAACCGGGCATGAAAATGATCGCCGGCCTTCACCGTCCGGGTGTCCAGCTGATCCGACAACTGGATCAGAAAGATAGTGCCCTGTGGCACGACGTTGGCTGGCACCGGTGGCGCATCTTGCCCCAACGTCGGCAGGGTAGAAACAGCGAGCAGCGCGGCCGCCAAAGGGATCGGCAAGCGAAAGGTGCGAATTGACATGGGAATCTCCCTGCCTGGAATGATATGCGATTGGATGGAAAAAGGACGGAAATTGCTGCCTGAAAGCCCTGCTGGTTTCAAGATATTTCGTCCCTGCTAGACTGGCTGCGTGCGGCGTTTGATCATCAATGCAGATGATTTTGGCTTCACTGCGGGAGTGAACCGGGCCATCGTGGAAGCTCACTCGCGCGGCGTCGTGACTTCCGCGACGCTGATGGCCAATGGTCCTGCCTTCGCAGAAGCGGCGGATCTGGCAAAAACCGTCCCCAAGCTGAGCATCGGCTGTCATGCGGTGTTGACCGACGGCGAGCCTGTTTTGGCTGCGCAACAATTGCCATCTCTCACCACTGCGTCTCGCTTTCGCGATGGAATGTTCACCTTCGCTGTGCGCGCCATCGCCGGTCGCATGGATGCCGCTCAAATTACAGCCGAAACCGCCGCGCAGATTAGGAAAATTCAATCAGCGGGAATCGCCGTTTCTCACATCGATACCCACAAACATACCCACTTGTTCCCGAAGATTCTGCGGCCTCTATTGCGCGCGGCGGGGGACTGCGGAGTTCGCGCTCTACGAAATCCGTTTGGACCTCGCCTCGCACTGCGATCCAGCCAACTGTTGGCCCGACCGGGACTGTGGACGCGCTATGCCGAGCTTCACGTCTTGAGCCGCTTTGCTGGAAAGTTTCACGAGGCCGTCGACCGCGAAGGGTTCGCGACGCCCGACGGGACACTGGGCATAATCGTTACTGGAGTTCTCGACGAAACGCTATTTCATGCCATTGCCCGCAGTATTCCGCAAGGCACTTGGGAATTCGTCTGTCATCCCGGCTACAACGACCCGGATCTGCAGGCAGCCGAGACTCGTCTACGGGAATCACGGGAGACGGAACTTCGTGTCCTCACTCTGCCCGCTGCTCGAGAAGTGCTTGCGCAGGAAGACATTAAGCTCATTTCGTATCGTGAACTTGTGCCGAAACCTGGGGGTGCCTAAAGCCCGAACCTAGTCTCTTTCCGAGCCGACGACTCTCCCTCCGCCCCGCAGTCGGTCCTGGTATTACTCTCGTAACCTTCCGCCTCCGCGGCAAGTAGTATCATGCTGTCGAGACCGCCTTTTCACAGGTGGGAGGCTTCCGCTCATGTCGGCCCAAGGGTCAGCTCCGCGCGCGACTCTGGACTTAAAAGTCCGGGTGTGGGGCATGGGCGCCAACGACCAGCCTTTCTTCCAGAATGCTACAGCCCAAAATATCAGCGCGACGGGTGCCTGCGTCTACGGCATCGAAGCCGAGTTGAAGGTGGGCGATGTCATCGCCGTGCAGTACGAAGGCAAGAAAGCGCGCTGCAAGGTAATCTGGGTGGTCAATGCCGGAGCTCTCAAGAAAACGCAGGTCGGAGTACAGTTAGTTGTCGACCAGGATTGTCCGTGGGCGGCGGTGCTTCCTGCCAACTTGAAGCCTGACGAGCGCTCCCAAAGGCGCCACGACAATCGCAGGAAATTCATAAGGCACAGGATTTCCTATCCCCTGGAATTGCGCGACGAGCGTGTGAATACACCCATGCGCGTGAGTGCTACAGACATTAGCGGGAATGGAGGTTATGTAGAAACCGTTATGCCACTGCCCGTGGGGACTGCGCTGCGGTTGGACTTATGGATCGAGCAAGAGCGACTCTCGGCAATGGCTGTGGTTCGGACCCGCGACCCTGGCGTTGGAATGGGCATCGAATTTACGGGCTTGCCCGACGACTCCAAACAACGCTTCCAGGCTCACCTCGAAAAGATCGATCCCGGCCTTTCGTTCGGCCACAAAGACGGCGAATAACTCGCTGTCGCCGCGTGGCGATTCCCTCCACTCGTGTAAAATCTGCAACCACTGTGCATTCCAGCCATCGAATCACAGGAACGACGAGAAGGCGGCCCGCGCACATGAAGATCGGAATCACCTGTTATCCGACGTACGGCGGTAGCGGTGTGGTCGCCACCGAACTGGGCCTCGAGCTGGCGCAGCGCGGGCACGAAATTCATTTCATTTCCTACGCGCAGCCCATCCGGTTGCGGGGCGAGGAACCAAACATCCATTATCACGAAGTGGAGGTTTCCCGTTATCCGCTGTTCGACTATCCACCGTACGATCTTGCTTTAGCGACCCGCATGGCAGAGGTCGCTCAACTGTACGACCTCGACCTGCTGCACGTGCACTACGCCATTCCTCACTCAGTGAGCGCGTTGCTGGCTCGACAGATGCTCGCCGAGGGACCTCGAGGGCGACGGCTTCCATTTGTTACAACCCTGCATGGCACCGACATTACCCTGGTTGGGCTTGACCGATCTTATCTGCCGATCACGCGTTATTCGATCGAACAGAGCGACGGTGTCACCGCAATTTCGAACTACCTGCGCGACCGCACGCAGCGAGTCTTCGACGTCAAGAACAGCATTGAGGTGATCTATAACTCGGTTAATTGCGAGGTCTACACCCGCAACCAGGAATCCAATGCAGCCATGCGGGCAGAGTACGCACCCAACGGCGAGCGCGTCCTGGTGCATCTCTCGAACTTCCGGCCGGTAAAGCGCCTTACCGATGTAATTGAAATTTTCGACCGGGTCCACAAGACGATTCCCTCAAAGCTGCTGCTCATCGGGGATGGGCCGGACCGCTCCGTGGCCGAGTGGCTGGCCGTGCAGAAGGGCATTCACCATGATGTCTTGTTTCTCGGCAAGCAGGATCAGATTCAGGAGAAGCTGTCCATCGCGGACATCATGCTGCTGCCGAGCGAATTGGAATCGTTTGGCCTAGCGGCGCTGGAGGCCATGGCTTGCGAGGTGGTGCCCATCTCTACGCGCGCCGGTGGCATGCCCGAGGTCATCGACCACGGCAGATCTGGCTACCTTGCCGACGTTGGCGATGTGGAAACGATGGCGCGTTACGCCATCGAATTGCTCAGCAACGAGCAACTGCTGCGGGAAATGGCGAAGCAAGCTCGCGCCGTCGCGATCGAGCGTTTCGGTTCGAGCAAGATTGTGAAGCAGTACGAAGATTTTTACCGGCGCGTGCTCGAGCGCTCGGCATAGAAGCCCTCAGGAACGGAGCTTGCGGCCTCGACCAAGGGGAGCCGAATTCGAATCAGCGTTCCCTTCCCTTCGTGACTGTCGATCGTCATCCGAGCCGTGTCGCCGTATAGCACCTGCAATCGTTCCGAGATGTTCGCCATGCCGAAGCCCATTCCCGCCCAGCTGCTGCTCTCTTCCAGTTGCGCTCCGCCCATTCCTACACCGTCGTCCTCGACTTCAATGATCAGGCGCGAATCGTTGACGCGACTGCGAAGAAATATGCTGCCGCCTTCCACCTTGGGGCCCAGCCCGTGCTTGATGGAATTTTCCACCAGCGGCTGCAGCAACATGCTGGGCACAACCACGTCCAGTGACGCAGGATCAAATTCCTTGACGACTCGCAATTTGTCTCGACCGAATCGCACCACTTCGATATCGAGATAGTTGTCGATGAACTCGAATTCTTCCCGCAGCGGTGCAAACGCTTCACCGCTGCTCAGCAAACGACGCAAAATCGTCGCTAGCTTGAAGATCATTTCTCGCGCCATGTCCGGGTCGAACCGCACGAGAGATGAGATGGAATTCAGAGTATTGAACAGGAAGTGCGGATTGATCTGGTTCTGGAGCGCCTCCATGCGCGCGTGCAATAAAAGCCGCTCCTGTTCTTCCAGCTTGATCTGGATGCGTACACTGTTAAAAATCTTCAGCTCGATGCCGATTGCCATCATCGAGGCCGCATAGATAGCGCTCTCCACCCACCAATTGTCGGGACTCTCCAGGGCAAAGATCGCTCCCGGGTGGAGATAACCAAACAGTTCGGTCTGCACAAAACGAAGCCCGATCACCGTCGTGAAGAAAATAATCTGCCAGTCGAACAGTCGCGGTCTTGGCAGATTGCGGCGGATGAGGCGAAAAATACTCTGGTCGATGAAGGGAGTAAACGACCAGATGTCGTCTTTATCGAGCGCCATCGTGCGGAACTGGCCCGAGATAAAGCCGCAGAGCAAAAGGAAAGGAAGCGTGGCCCACTCGTGATGCAAGAGCGCGGGGAATCCCATGAGAACGCCACCCAGCGAACCGGTCAGACGTCCGCCAACCATTCCAAGCAAAATCGTGGTCTCAAAGTTCAGATCGCCACCCAAAAAATTTTCCTGAACGGTTCTGATCCAGACACCAACCATGATCGGGAGCCCGAACCACAACACCAGGTAGATCTTTTGACGCAGAGTGCGCTCTTCGCGAAACAGCAGGGACTTGAATTCCAGCGAACGGACCAGGCTGCTGGAAACAGCTGCGGCCACGCCCAACTTGATCAGCAGATGAATCAGAATGAGGCGCGGTTCCATGAGGTACGGTCCCATGAGATGCATTTGGCGTGAAGAGCCGAGTCAGTCGACAGCGTTCTACAGGTGTCCAGAAAACTGTAGCACGGCGAGCAATTAATATCCTTTTCCCTTGTCACTACAAAGTAAGGCCTGCCGTATGCGGGGATTCCGGCGGCAGTGGCTCGCGTTCAAACACATCAAGTGCCGCACCGCAATGCGCCGCGTACGTAATGCTTCGACCAAAGCGGCCTCGTCACCCTGCGCCCCCCGTCCGACATGAATCAAGCAGGCTCCCAGTTTCATCACGGCCAGCCTGTCCGCATTGATCAAGCCGTGAGTCGCTGCCATCAGGGATGCGGCCAGAACGACGAACTCGGATTGCTTAAGCATTTCGTCGAGCGCCGAGGGAGCGAAAACGGCTTGCACGCCCTTGGGCCTGCCCCTCTCCACCTGCTCGCGCACCTGCGATCACGCACATGCCCACGGCCGAAGCCATCTGTGCCACCCGTCGTCCAATGCTTCCAACCCCAGTCAGCCCCTGGGTTGATCCCGCAATTTCGCGCCGACGTGGTCCCTCGTTCCAAATGACTTCCTGCCCCGGAGCTGTGCTTCTGCAGTAACCTCGCCGCCCGAGGAATCTTCTTCGCCAGCGCGAAGATCAAAGCCATCACATGTTCGGCGGCCACTGGCCCGTGCACTTCGCGTGAGTTGGTGACCACGATATCGGCTATTTACCAACTTGGAGAACAGTAATTGATGTACCTGCCGCCGAGGGGGTATGAATCCAGCGCAGCTTGAACTGTGAAATCCCTGGCAGAAGGCAACATCTCCGCATGCTTCAGCCAAGGAGCGGTAATAACCTCGGCCAATACTTCAGTGACCGAAACGAATGAGTGAGCAACCGAATCTGTTAGCTATACGCCAGTTCCTTAGCGCGCTGCGCGGCCTTAACTACCGCCTTGATCAGGGTTACCCGCAGCTTCCCTTCTTCCAGTTCCATAATGGCGTCAATGGTGCACCCAGCTGGGGTTGTGACTGCGTCCTTCAGCAACGCCGGATGATCTCCCGTCTCCAGCACAACCCGGGCCGCCCCCATCGTTGTCTGCGCAGCCAGTAGAGTCGCGATATCACGCGGCAACCCTACCTTCACCCCCGCCTCCGCCAGCGATTCAAGGATGATGTAGATATAAGCTGGGCCGCTCGCCGAAAGCGCCGTCACCGCATCCATGTGTTTCTCGTCGACGACGACGGTTCTTCCCACGGCGTCAAACATATGACAGGTCAAAGCCACATCTGCAGCGCTGGCGTGCTCCCCTTTACAAATTGCGGTCATTCCCGCTCCCAGCATGCAGGGAGTGTTGGGCATGGCACGGATGACGGGAATGTTCGCCGGCAGATGTTTCTCGATCATAGACGTTGGCACCGAGGCCGCTACCGACACAATCAACTGCTTCGGCGTGATGTGACCGCTGATCTCGCGTACGACTTCTTCGACCACCTGCGGCTTCACTCCGATGACGATGATGTCGGCGCCTTGCACTGCCTCGACATTCTTGGTGCCAACCTTTACTTTCAATTTCGAAGCTAGCGCTTTGGCCCGCTCCGCATGCGCCACGGTTGCGCTGGTTGACTTCGCCGAAAGCGAACCGTTCTTCAGCAGGGCTTGCAGAATAATGCCCCCCATCTTGCCAGCACCCAGGAACGCGACTTTCTTTCCCGCTAGACCATTTGCCATAACTTTCCTCGGATCTCGAATGCCATCAACAGAGGCTGCAAGGGAAACGCTATCTCGCCTTGGCCCCGCGTCGCCGCTCCATCCAGTTCCATGCAGTCGTCACGACGTCGCGCAACCCGCGCCCCGCCTTCCACTGCAAAAGCGCTTCCGCTTTCGCGGGATTCGCAATCAGTCGTGGAGGATCTCCTGGACGGCGCGGCACTATCTTGTGCGGCACTCGCTTTCCCGTCACCTCCTCTGCCGCAGAGATCACTTCCCGCACGGAGGCTCCGGTTCCCGTCCCCAGGTTAGCGGCGAAGCTCTCATTTCCCGCAGCCAGGTGCTCCAGAGCCTTCAAATGCGCGTTCGCCAAATCGTTCACGTGGACGTAGTCGCGGATGCAGGTTCCATCCGGCGTAGGATAGTCCGACCCAAAGACTTGCAACTCAGGCCCCAGCCCCGCTGCGGCGCGAAGCGCCACCGGAATCAAATGAGTCTCCGGTTCGTGCAACTCACCAATCTCACCGCTGTCATCCGCGCCAGCCGCGTTGAAATACCTGAGGCTGGCGTAGCGGAAGCCATAGGCCCGGTCATAGGACTCCAGCGCCTGCTCAAAAAACAACTTCGAGACTCC
>CAZILJ010000852.1:0-2248 GCA_964539915.1 uncultured Acidobacteriaceae bacterium
TTCATCGATTTGCTGCGCTGGGAGATGGCGAGCGGAGCCGTCGGCACTTCGCTCACGCGACTGGCCGTGGCGGCGATTCTCGGCGGTCTGATTGGCCTAGAGCGTGAATTTAAGCACCGGGCGGCCGGACTGCGCACCAACCTGTTCATCTGTTTCGGAGCGGCGATGTTCACGCTGCTCTCCGAGCGGCTCGCGGGTGTTCCCTCGGACGCGGCGAGAATCGCGGCGCAGATCATCCCCGGCATTGGCTTCATCGGAGCAGGCTCGATTCTGCACACGCGCGGGCTAACGACTGGGCTGACCACCGCGGCCACGCTGTTCGTGGTCGCCTCCGTGGGAATGGCCGCGGGCGGCGGCCTTTATCTGACAGCTGTATTCGCAACGGCTTTGGCGCTGCTGGTGCTTTTTGCGCTGGGCCATGTGGAAGAAACGTTTAACATCAAGTTGCTGATGACGTGCTATGAAGTGACCGGCGCCAGCGTCGAAGAGATCAGCAATGAGGTCAACGGCATTCTGGAGCGACATCACCGGATGATGAAAAACATGCTGAGTGGAAATACAAACCAGCACGTTCGGATGCAGTTCGATGTCGAGGGGTGCCACCGTGAGCAGAAAGAACTATTGCAACAATTGCAGGCGTCGACGGTGCTGCTCGGCGCTACCTGCCTCGGCCGGGTGGATCCAGAGTGAACTCGGGCGTCCGCGCGATCCCATTTGTGAAGGCCAGCGCCTGCGGCAACGACTTCCTGTTGATCGATCATTCGTGGGCTCCGGATGGCGCATCGATTCACACTTTCACCGAGCACATCTGCGATCGCCATGAAGGTGTGGGCGCCGACGGCGTGGAGTGGATGCTGCCGCATTCCTCGGCCGACGTCGAGGTCCGACTGATCAATGCCGACGGTTCTGAGGCGGAGATTTCCGGCAACGGCACCCGCTGCGTCGCGGCCTACTTGTGCTCGGAGCAGGGGAAAGAGAAAATCACGATTCAAACCGGGGCGGGATTGAAGACTTGTACTCTGACTTCGCGCAGCGATTGGGAGTATGAGTTTGAAATCGAAATGGGAGAAGCCGTTGTCGAGGCCGCCCTTGCGTTGCGTACGCGTGCCGGGGAGGTGCAGGGCATTCCAGTATCGATGGGCAATCCCCATTATGTCGTTTTCGTGAGTGAGTTTGCGGAAGACTGGCAGGCATATGCGGCGAAAATTCAGAGCCATGCGCATTTTATGCAGGGAGTGAATGTGGAACTGGTTGTGGTCGATGGCAAACACGATTTGAGGGCGCGATTCTTCGAGCGAGGCGCAGGCGAAACGCAATCGTCGGGCACTGGTTCTTGCGCCACTGCAGTCGCCGCGACGGCGACGGGCCGAGCCGATTCTCCGGTGAAAGTGCACGCTCCGGGCGGAACACAAACCGTCCGCCTGCACGGCAACAATATTTTCTTGCGAGGCCAGGCGCGGTTGTTGTGCCGGGGAGAGTTCTTTCTAAGTTGAGTGGCTCGATGCACCCATCGCTTCTGCGGGACGAAGCGACTCGCGACCGAATGATGTCTTCCAATCGTCAATTCGTCAAACCATCCGCCCTCCGACCCGGCGATACTGTGGGAATTGTTGCGCCTGCCAGCAACATCAAGCGGGCAGATTTGGAAGCCGGTTGCGAGGCGCTGCGGCGCGCGGGGTATCGGCCGTTTTATTTCGAGTCGATTCTGGATCAGGATCTTTATTTCGCCGGATCGGTCGAGCGCAGAGCGCGCGAACTGGAAGGGATGTTCGAGCGTGCGCAGGTACGGGCGATCGTGTGTGCCCGGGGCGGCTACGGTGCAAATTATCTGCTGACAGAGGTTGATCTCGAGAAAATCAAAGCGCATCCCAAAGTTTTCGCCGGCTACAGCGACATCACCACACTGCTGACTCACTTTGCCGACGCTGCCGGCTTGGTTACTTTCCACGGTCCGATGGCAGCTAAGGATTGGGCGCACCAAGGCGGAGTCGATCTGGCGTCGTGGCAGGCGGCGGTTTTGGGCACAGTAGCTTGGGATGTGGCTCTGAACGCGGGAGTCAGCGGATTGGTCGACGGTGAGGCGGAGGGCATGTTGTACGGCGGATGTCTTTCGATTCTGGTCGCGTCGCTGGGCACTCCCTATGCAATCAAGTCTGCCGGCACGATTTTGTTCCTGGAAGATCTTGCCGCCAAGCCGTATCAGATTGACCGTATGCTGATGCAATTGAAACTGGCCGGGCATCTCGAT
>CAZILJ010000853.1:0-3124 GCA_964539915.1 uncultured Acidobacteriaceae bacterium
CGTGCGCAGGCCAGGCGCGGGCAATGCGCCGGTGAAGTAACGGGATCGGCAGGCGGGAGAAGCTTCGTGACCACAGCTGTTGCCGCGCTTACTGCAGGCTATATCGCCCTCGCCGTCCTCCTGCTCAGCCTCAACCTGACATCGCTCTGGCGATGGTGGATCAAGGCGGGGGCGATCATCGCGACCACCGTATTTTTCGGCGTGACGTTCCAGGCCCTTGGCGGCCTCACAGGGTGGCCGACGACGCAGCGTCTGCCGGACCGGTTCGCGATGGTCTGGAGCACCGTCGTCGAGCCGGACAAAAAGACCAACAATCCAGGCGGGGTCTATGTCTGGGCGCAGGAGCTCGACGCCAACAACGTACCTTCGACCAAGCCGCGCAGCTATCAGTTGCCCTATTCAGACGCGCTCGCGCGCAAGATTGCGCGCGCTCAGGAGAAACGCGAGCACGGCATCGAGGTAATGGGTAAATTGGGCGAAGAGGGTAATGGTCCACAACGCCAAGTCGAGCCCAAAAACGACGTAAAAATGGGCGCGATCACGACCAACAACGAAGATACGCCGGCCACCGACACCGTCCCCTTCATGGACGACAGCGCGCGCCTCAATTTCGAGGATCTGCCACCGGTGGTGTTACCCGACAAGGGACTGCTTTAGGCTTTCACCATCCGCGTTTCCCGTCGACCCTGCGTGGAAGACGGGTTCGCCCCGCTCCGGGCACTTTTGGCAACAAATTTGCCAGAGGGAAGGTCGCGGGTGGCAACTCCCCGCCGGCCGTCTTGCGAGAACCACCTTGAAAAGGCCTATTAGCACGGACGGGCAAGGCAAAGTACCTGTTGAACGCTTTGCCACTCTGATGCTATCCTTTAACGAGGGAGAAAAAGGGCGAGGTCGAAAGCGACCGATCGAGAGATCGCTGCGGCCATCTGGCAACGAACAATCTCAATCATATTCGACCCCGCCGACGAATCTCCCACGGTGATCAAAGTGTGCACGTGACTCTTGAATGAGGTCGTATGCTCTTTGATGGGTGCCGGCTTACAAGCTCCAGTCATTGGAGAGGGAGGAAGAAGATGAAGTATCGCTCGAGCGGGCGTATGGCGGTTCTGGCGTCGGCGTTGCTTGCTTCGGCTTCAACGGTGGCGTTGGCGGGAGAGGTCACCTCGGACCGTCTCATGAATGCCGATAAAGAGCCGCAGAACTGGTTGATGGTCAACAAGGACTACTCATCACACCGCTTCTCCGGTCTTGATCAGATCAACCGCGACAACGTCAAGAACCTTCACGTTGCTTTCACTGTCGCGCTTGGCGGCGCCGTCGGCGTTGCGCCGATGACCTTGGGCGGCCATCAGTCGACGCCGCTGGTCGACGATGGCTGGATGTACGTCGTTGACGGCTACGGTGCCGTCTACAAGATCGACGTGCGCGACCCGCAGAAGGCCAAGATCGCGTGGATCATGGATCCGGGCATCCCGAAGGCCGAGGTGTGGATACCCTCGAACCGTGGCGTTACCTTCTATAAGAACTTCGTCATTTCCGTCACCGGCAACGGCAAGGTGCTGTGGACCAACCGTGACACCGGCGAAATGGTGAAGACCGCCCAGGTCGACGATCCAACGAACGGCTTTTCGCTGACCGCGGCTCCGCTGGTCATCGGCGACAAGCTGATCGTCGGCGGCAGCGGCGGCGACCGCGGCGCCCGCGCGCATATCGACGCGCTCAACGCCGATACCGGTCAGCTGCTCTGGCGGACCTACACGGTCCCGGCGCCCGGCGAGCCCGGGAGCGAGACCTGGAAGGACAAGAACAATGCGTGGAAGCATGGCGGCGGGTCCTACTGGCAGACCGGGTCCTACGACCCGACCACGAACCTGACCATCTGGGGAACCGGCCAGCCGGTGCCCATGTTCGATCCTGAATATCGCCCCGGCGACAACCTCTTCACCAACTCGACGGTCGGGTTCGACGTCAACACCGGCAAGATGAAGTGGTACTTCCAGTATACGCCGGGCGACTTCCTCGACTACGACGAGGTTGGCATCAACCAGTTGATCGATACCAAGATCAATGGCGAGGACCGCAAGATTCTCGCGCACTTCAGCCGCAACGGCTTCTTCTACACGCTTGACCGTACCAATGGTCAGTTTGTGCAATCGGAGCAATATGCCGACAGGCTCAACTGGACGGACGGCATCGATCCAAAGACCGGCAAGCCAGTCGAGTATGATCCGAAGAAGGATCTGCAGACCTATAAGATCGGCGCACCGTCGCGGCGCCAGCAAGGGAAGATGACTGGCTGCCCCGACTTCCAGGGTGGCGTGAACTACTTCCCGACCTCGTACAGCCCCCTTACGCATCTGTCGTACGGCGGCGGCATCGAGGCCTGCACCTTCATCACGCCTGATCCGTCCAATGACGACAACGGCTACTTCTGGCTCGGCGGCACCGTCGAGCGAACCGACCGGGTCAAGGGCAGCGTGACGGCCATGGATCCGTCGACCGGCAAGAAGGTGGCGCAGGTGATCCTTGACGCGCCCATTTATTCGGGCGTGACCGCAACCGCCGGCGGGCTGGTGTTCACTGCGACGACCGACGGCGTCGTCTATGCGCTGGACGACAAGACCCTGAAAGTGCTCTGGAGCTTTAACACCGGCTCCCTGAACTCCGCGCCTCCGATGACCTATTCGGTTAACGGAAAGCAGTATGTGGCCGTTCTGATCGGCGCCAACGTCGTCGCGCAGGGCATGCTGGCCAAGGCGCCGGAGGACAAGGACATCCAGAACACCTCGATGCTGTTCGTGTTCGGCCTCTAAGCACGCACGGCAGCAACGACAAAAATCGGCGGCCGCCCCTTGGGGCGGCCGCTTATTTTATCCGGCAACGGGCCGACGTGAACGGATAGCGCTCATTGGCTCTTGGGAGCGTAGATGTCGCAAGTCACCGTCCCTGGGCCGTAATAATCATAGCATTGCTGTTGGGTAACCTTGCCCAAGCCCTTGATCTTTGTCGCCACATAATCGGCGAGCGCGTCGATTTCGTCGGGTTGAAGCGTGACCTGCGAGCGGTCCGGCATCTGGTCGCCGAGATCGGCTGCGGTCATGCCGTAACAGCGCTTGTCGGTGTA
>CAZILJ010000854.1:0-2765 GCA_964539915.1 uncultured Acidobacteriaceae bacterium
ATCTGGTATGCGGATTTCATCAGGCTACCTCCGCCGCTTTTTCATGCCGCGTTCGCCGCCGCCGCTCGTGCGTTGGCTTCTTCGCTACTTCGCTTTCTTCCGGCTTGTGCTTCCGCCTGGAAACCGACGACTTCAGTGAGACTTGCAGCTTCTCGATTGCCGGTTGCGAAAAAATCACCCGGTCATAGCGAAGGATGTGATACGGATGCACCTCATTGGACCGCACCAGCTCGAGCCCGGGAAGGTTGCGCGCGCTCAATGCCAGATTGTGATTCTCGTGCTTCGCCTCTTCGACAATGAGAACCGTCTTATCCACCTTCAAGGAGTCCAGAGACTTGCGGAACTCCTTGGTCTTTGGCTCTTTCACGTCGAACACATTCACCACGATCAGCTTCCCGTCCGCTAACTTGGAGGCCAGCGCCGAGCGCAACGCGCCCATCAGTTTCTTGTGCGGGAAGGTGTAGTCATACGAGCGCGGTTGCGGACCGTGCACGGTCGCGCCATGACGCCACAGTGGCGACCGGATCGATCCGATACGGGCCCGGCCCGTACCCTTCTGCTTCCAAAGCTTCTTGCCGGAGCCGGAAACTTCCCAGCGCGCCTTGGTCTTATGCGTACCGGCGCGCTGCGAGGCGCGATAATGCTTCACCGCTTCCCAGAGCAGATCTTCGTTGACCGCGCCGAAAATTTCGTCGGCGAGATCGAGCGTCCCAACTTTCTCGCCGCTCAAATTGTGTATGTCAATCGTTGCCATATCTGTTCTCTTTGCCTGTGTGAAGCGGGCGCCCTCGCCCGCTGCCCTATGCTTTCTTCGCAGCTCTCTTGGCGGCCTTCAACGGATCCACCGTCGCCGAACCAGCAAATCCTCGGCGCTCGCGTGGCGGTTTCTTGGCCTTCATGATCACCAGGTAGCCGCCCTCCGGTCCGGGCACGCTGCCCTCAACCACCAGCAAATTCTCGTCCTTGTCCACGCCCAGCACTCGCAGGTTCCGCTGCGTCACACGGGCATTGCCCATGTGGCCCGACATACGCATTCCCTTAAACACTCGCGACGGGAAGGCCGAGGATCCGATGGAACCGGTAATCTGAAACATCGAACCGTGCGACTTCGGACCACCGCCAAAATGATGGCGCTTCACGACGCCCTGAAACCCGCGTCCCTTGCTGATTCCTACGACGTCGACAAAGCGCTCGCCATCGAAAATTTCCACCAACACACGATCGCCAACTTTGACCGGACTGTCCTCGACCCCTTCGACCGGAGCTTCGACCCAAAGCGGCACTTCACGCATGAACTTCACCGGCGGAAGATTGTGCTTGGCGAGATGACCCTGTGCCGGCTTGGTGAGCCGTGACTCCTTCACAAATTCCACCAGGCCAATCTGGGCGGCCTCGTAGCCGTCTTTCGTTGCCGACTTGTGCTGCGTCACGACGCACGGACCAGCCTGCAGCACTGTGACCGGGCGAACGTCGCCCTTCGAGTCAAACAGTTGCGTCATGCCGACTTTCTTGCCCAGAATTCCCGCGACCTTGGTTGCCATTTCCTTCTCCGTGCCCAGCTTGGCTCGTCCTAGTCCACGACGCTATTGGCTGGGAAGCTTTCCGCTCTGGCTCGGAGCCAGTCGCTCGAAGCTTATTTATGTTCCTTACCGAACGCCTTGATCTCCACATCCACGCCCGCCGGCAGGTCGAGCTTCATCAGCGCGTCCACCGTCTGCTGCGTCGGCTCGAGAATGTCGAGCAAACGCTTGTGGGTCCGGATCTCAAACTGCTCCCGCGACTTCTTATCCACGTGCGGCGAACGCAGCACGCAATATTTGTTTTTCATGGTCGGTAGTGGAATCGGCCCGGCAATCTGAGCGCCCGTGCGCCGCGCGGTTTCCACAATTTCGCCCGTCGACTGATCCAGGATGCGATAGTCGTAAGCCTTCAACCGGATGCGAATTCTTTCTTTTCCAATCACTTTGACTCTCTCTAACCCCTCCCGCAGGAGGAAAGAACTGGCGGCAAGCCGCAAGCCGCGTCTGTCGTAACGCCGGCGTCCTTGCCGGCTGTCGCGCGGGCAGCTTGCCCACGCAGCTGCTTACTGAACAATCTCGGCGATCGTGCCTGCACCCACGGTGTGGCCACCTTCACGAATCGCGAAGCGCAAGCCCTTTTCCATGGCCACCGGCGTGATCAACTCGATCACCAGGCTCACGTTGTCTCCCGGCATCACCATCTCGGTACCGGCTGGAAGCTCGGCCACGCCGGTCACGTCCGTCGTTCGCAGATAAAACTGCGGACGATATCCCTTGAAGAACGGCGTATGCCTTCCACCTTCTTCCTTGGTCAGGATGTAAACCTCAGCCTTGAACTTGGTGTGGGGGGTGATCGATCCGCCCTTGGCCAGCACCATGCCGCGCTCGACATCTTCTTTGGCAATGCCGCGCAGCAGCAGCCCAGCGTTGTCGCCCGCCATGCCTTCGTCCAACTGCTTCTTGAACATTTCCACCCCGGTCACCACCGTCTTGCGCGTCTCGCGGAAGCCGACGATTTCTACTTCCTCGCCAACCTTCACTTTGCCCCGCTCGATACGCCCAGTCACCACCGTGCCGCGTCCCTGAATCGAAAAAATGTCTTCAATCGGCATCAGGAACGGCTTGTCCAGTTCGCGCGCCGGTTGCGGCACGCTCTTGTCCACCGCCGCCATCAGTTCGTCAATCTGCTTTTCCCACTTGGCTTCCCCGTTCAGCGCGCCCAGCGCGGACAACCGTACCACCGGC
>CAZILJ010000855.1:0-2268 GCA_964539915.1 uncultured Acidobacteriaceae bacterium
CTGCCCTGGCGACCAGGGCGGCGAGCCTTGCCCTGGCTATCGCAATCGTGAGCTTGCTTTTGCGCTTCCTGGCTGATCCTTTCTTAACCAGGATTTCCATTTTGGCTCTTGGATCGGGCACAGCATATCACACCTCCGACAAGTCGACGTCGCAGCACTCATTGGACGGAAAACCGCGTATATTGTTCTGCTGTAATGCCTCGCGTCGCATCCGATTCAGTTCGAAAGGAGATCCGCATGAGCACATCCACAGGCACGACTTCCGCCAGCGCCTACACAACTCCCGCGTTCTGGGAACGCTTATGGCGCACAGCCGGAATCCAGTCCATCTTCTGCCTCATAGTCGCGTACATCGTCTACGGCCATCAGCCGCAGGTCGGCGCAACGGCCGACGCACTGGCAGCCTTCTACGACGGCGATCGCATGCGGATTCTGATCGCGGCCGTGTTTTACGGCTTGGCTGTCCTCAATCTCATGTGGTTCGCGGCGGCGCTCAGGATCACCCTGGCGGATGTGGGACAGGACGGCTGGGGTGCGGCGGCGACCGCCTCCAGCACAGCGTTCGGAGCGATGCTCCTCCTGCAGATCAGTGTGGGCGCCGCGCTCGCGTACTCAATCTCCGGCTCGGGAAATCACATCCTCACATCCGGACTGACCGACTTCGCGTGGGCACTTGGCGTGTTGACTTCGTTCCCGCGCGCGATGCTGATCATGTCTGGGGTGTTTGGACTCTGGCGGGCCGGTTTGATCTCGAAGGCGCTCTTCACAGCGGGAGTCGTAGCCGTTGTGCTCGGATTGCTGGGTGGCACTACGTGGCTGAGCGGCGGATTCTGGGCACCGGACGGCGCTTATTCGCGGTTTATTTCGCCGACCATCCTCCTGTTGTGGGTAGTGGTTGTCAGTCGAGTCCTCTTGACCCGAAGCCCTGCTACACGCAGTGGATGGTGAGCCGACGTGGCCGTACTAACAGGAGATGACCACATTTCTTCAAAGCGCAGCAGCGTCAGGTGATGATCGCCACAGGCGTCAACATTCATTGAGAACGGAGAATATATGCCCAAGCTAAATTGGAAGATTCTGACCAAGAAACGCGGTAGCTCGACCAAAGGCCTTCCACCGGGCAAGGAAGATCTGGCTTGGGTGACCAATACGGTCACACTCGTTCATGGCGAACGCGATGCCGTCCTCGTGGATACGTTTCTGTCCGTGCAACATTCGAAGGAGCTGTTAGATTGGGTCGCCGAGAGCGGCAAGAATCTTACAACCATCTACGTCACCCATGCTCACGGCGACCATTTCTTCGGTCTGAAACTCCTGCTCGACAGGTTTCCCAACGCAAGAGCATTTGCCACCGCTTCCTCTGTTGCCGCCATGCAAAACCAGATAAGCCCGGACTTCATAAAGTCCTTCTGGGAGCCGCGCTTTCCTGGCCAGATTCCATCGCAGTTGGCAGCGCCGGAGGTCCTCGACGGCGACACGCTATATCTGGAGGGAGAAGAGCTAAAAGTAGTAGAACTTGGCCATACCGACACAAAGCACACCACTGCGCTGCATGTGCCTTCGATCGGTCTGGTGATCTCGGGGGATGCGGTCTACAACAATACCCACCCTTATCTCGCGGAGTGCAACGAACAGGCCAGAGGTGAGTGGCTACGCGCGCTGGATACGATCGAGGCTCTGCGTCCGCAAGCAGTAGTTGCCGGACATGGCGTGCTCGACCCCGATAGCTCTCCTCTGCACATCGAGGAAACGCGGAGATACCTCCATGACTTTAACGCTAGCGTGGCGAGTACATCGACGGCGCTAGACCTCTACGAGAAGATGCTGACATTGCATCCAAACCGCGTAAATCCAGGTTCGCTCTGGGGTACCGCAAAGGCGGTGAAACCGTCGTGACAAGATCTGTCTTTCGCTTAAGCTGAAACGTATAGGAGGACAAACATGGCAAACCCCATCCTAGTTACCGGCGCGGCAGGCCGCGTCGGCGCAGTAGGACGCACGGTCAGTGAACTGCTGTTGAAGCAAGGCAAAGCGGTGAGGGCGATGGTACGAACTGACGACGAGCGCGCGCAAGCATTGCGCGCTCTGGGTGCGGAGGTCGTGGTCGGCAATCTACTCGATCTCGATTCCATGCATCGGGCGATCGACGGCGTCGAAATCATGTACTTTGGCCTGTCGGTTTCGGATACATATCTAGCCGCGACGGTTAATACGGCGGCAGTGGCGAAGCATCACGGTGTGAAGGCGTTCACCAATATGTCGCAGATG
>CAZILJ010000856.1:0-5462 GCA_964539915.1 uncultured Acidobacteriaceae bacterium
CAACTGGAAAAACTTAAGAAGCTGTCAAAGAACAATCCTGTTGTACTCTTTCTATTTTTCCCGTCAACGAAAAATCACGCTCCGTAACTACATGCATTTTCAATCGAGTGCAGCCCGTCCACAGCCCTATGACCGGATTTGGTGCAAGGCCGCAGCAAACTTTCTTCAGACTCCGCGTCCGATGCCGCTTTGCGACAAGTTTGTTTCTCGCATCACGGCCAAAACCGCGACACTCCCAGGTGCCCCCCTGTGAAAATCCAGCACTTCCCTTGTCTAGTAAGGGATTTCCGCGATTGGAAAGGCAGACGCAAACCTGCAGGGGAGACGTCCAGGGCTACTTTCTAGCCTTCAAGTCGGGGTCGTACATTGCACCGTAGTCCAGGTATTGGGCGACAGGATTGTCGTAATCGGTAACGCGCACATTCTGAACTTCCTGATCGTTGCCAAAGTCTGCGGTCAGGTGCGCGTTGATACCGGCGAAATATGTTGGCAAATTCAGTTTCTGAAAACGGGCGAGAACCTCGTCGCGTAGCGCCGGGTCGAAGTGGACCCCGTACTTGTCGACCAACGCCTTGATGGCTTCGTAGTCGCCTTCGGCTTTTATGCGCATAAGTTCGGCCAGCAGCATGCCTACACCCTGGCGCATCTTCTCGTAGTCGGCGACATGCACGTAGGTTTTGCCGTCGCGTTTGAATTGTTCGATTGATCCCGGCAGCTTGTCGGCGATGTAGTGCGCAATCAACTGGCGATCGCGTTCGTGGTCTTCTTCGATGGTGTCGCCGTGTGGAATGCGGCGCAGCTGGGCCAACGCTACTCCCGCAGCGCTGTCATACATTGCCTTCGCAACTTCTTCCTGATTCGTGATCAGACCCAGTTCCTTCAGCTTGGGATCCCACACGTTCCACAGTGCCATCAGGTCGGCTCGAGCTTCTTCGAGCGTGGAGAAATATTCTTTCAGGAATGATTGGGCTCCGCCGGCCACGCGGTCACTGAGTTTGCCCGAGCCATGGCCGATGACTTCGTGCATGGCGACCAGGAGATCACTGCCTTCCGTACCGTATTTCTTCGCACGTTCAATCTCGGCAGGGTCGGCGGCAAACTCGGCTGTGGCTTTCTCGCCGACGGATTCCTCGATGGCTCGTTTGCTTCCCATGAACAGAAAATTCTTTGAGCCATATTTTTCGTGGATTTCATTTTCGTTGGGCAAGTTGTCGCCGATCGTGGAGGCACTGAAATCGCCGGTCTCGATCAACGTTTCGACGGCCTTGACCACCGGAAGCTTGAAGGAAGTGAGCTTATACTTCGCGTCCCAGGGAGCTTTCTGCTCGAAGTAGGCTGCATTTTCACCCAGTTTCTTCATCGCGGTGGTGATTGGCTTATCGGTGACGGTGACAAAACTCTGCGAACTTCCTTTGGTGCCGCGGGCGTCCCGATAGACCTCGATAAATCCGCTGTCGAAATCGACGGTGGCGTCGTTCTGAACCCAGGCGGTGCCGAAGGCAACCCACTCGGGGTAGTCTCCCGTCTGATAGAAGCGGATCAGGTGGGCGATCGCCTCGGCCTGCGCGGGTTCTGCATAGGCGCGCGCTTTCTCAAAGCAATCGTTGGCTTTCTTCAGAAACGTTGCATACAGCCCTGGAGGAACCTTCCCGTCGGGAGTTCCGGCGCGGTGGACAAGTTCTTCGAGCTTGCCATCTGGCCCTTTAACGACCCGCGAGTTCAGCGGGTACTTTTCCTGAAATCCCTTGAGATCGTTCAGATTTACGCCCTGATAGAAAGTGTTCGAGCTGGCCTGGATCGTGTCTTTGCCACCGGTCGGACTCTTGGCCGTAATCATGGGCTCAAATGCAGGGTCAAACAGCGAAGCTCGCAACGACTCGACTTCGCGCGCCAAGTCCGCAGGCTTCTTTATCGGAGGCAGATCAGCATAAGCGGTTTGAAAAGCTCCATTTTTCTGGGCGATGAGCGCGGCTTTTTCCAGTTCTTCGAAGGTGAAGGTGGGCAGGAATTTTTGCGACGTCAACTCGTTGTGGTTGCCGCGGTTCGCCCAGAAAAGTTTCGCGAATTCCGCAACCTTCGCCGCCACCGCAGGGTCGATGCCGTTTGGATGGGCCACGATTTCTTCAAACAGACGCTTCTGGCGCAGACCGTAGGCAGACACCTGATCGTAAAAGATCGGGTCGATGGCAATGGACGCTTGCGTCAGCCAATAGCCCAGGGCTTGCTGGCGGGGCGTCAAGGCTTGAAAACTGGGAGCGCGGAGTAGAAGGAATGCGGTGTCGCCAACGCGCTCGACCAGCACCGAACTGCCCGCTTGCTCTTGCGAGAGTGCAGGGGCAGCGTTGCCAAAAGCAAAATAAACAAGGGCAAAAACCACGACCAGGTTTTGCTGCACGCCAGCCTCCGTTGGATCCCGCTATCGAATTGACCAAACTTTGCAGGCTATCACAAACGACGCCCTTGATTGGGGCCTGATGGTGGGGCTTCGCTAGCTCCAATGCCGTAATCGTGCCACCGATCCTTTATGTCGACCGATCCCTCTCGGTCGCCCAACCCGGTCCTGTAGGGCGTGAAAATTCGTGCTTGATAATAAGCATCATCTTATATAAGCTATATCTTATGTCTAGCACATTCAATCTTGATGCCTCCTTCGCCGCGCTCGCCGATCCTACTCGTCGTGCCATCCTGGCACGTCTCGCCTCGGGAGAAGCCACGGTTACGGAACTGGCGACGCCGTTCGAGATGACGCAGCCCGCAATCTCCCAACACCTGAAGGTGCTTGAAGACGCGGGACTGATCGTCCAGCGGATCGACGGCAGCAAGCGCCCGCGGCGGTTGGCAAAGGCCGGCATTGAGGTGATAGACCAGTGGCTTCGGATGCTGCGAAAAGCTCTGGAGAAAAACTACGACCGGCTGGACGGGGTTCTGGCCGAAATGCAATTAAATAAAGAGAGGAAACCGCGATGAGTAAATTAACGCTGAAGACCGAAGGCGATACACATGTGGTTGTGACCCGGCGCTTCGCCGCGCCGCCAGAAGCCGTGTACCGCGCGCACACAGATCCGAAGCTAGTGCAGAAGTGGCTGCTCGGCCCCGAGGGCTGGACCATGCCGGTCTGCATCAACGAACTGCAACCGGGCGGGAAAATCCGCTACGAATGGAGGAATGGCAAAGGTGATGGATTCCATCTGACGGGTGAGTTTCTGGAACTGAAGCCCTACCGGCGGATCGTCCATGTGGAACGGATGCACCTTCCCGATCCAACGCCTGACAATCACATTGAGACGACCTTCGAACCGGACGGCACCGGCACCTTGATGACGATGCGCATGACCCTGCCGGATGCTCAAACCCGGGCCGCAATGCTGGCCACAGGGATGGAACGCGGAATGGAGGCGAGTTACGCTAGGCTGGAACCCATGATCTTGGACTGGAGGTTGTCGGAAGCATCTCACTAGGGCGTGGAGTCGAATGGTGAGCCCCCGAGCAGCTATGCCTTGGGGGTTTTCCTCTTCGCCGGTCCGCCCGCGCTTTTCACGCTCGTGCCTTTCTTGCCCTTCCCGCTCCCCGCCCCCACCAGGTCCGCGATTGTCGTGTTCTCCAGAATCTTGGCGGCGGCGTCCCGCACCGCCAGAAACACCTGATACAGTGCCCGATGATCGGCGTCTTTTGCGATCAGACCACGCAATTGCTCCGCGTCCCCCATCGGTGCCAGCGGTCCATCCACCAGCCGGATAATATCGCTCAACGGAATCTCCGCCGGATCACGTCTCAGTTGGTAGCCGCCCCTTGCTCCCCGCACGCTGTCCACCATGCGTGCGTTTTTCAATTCCAGCAAAATCAGTTCCAAAAACTTCTCCGGCAGATGGCTCTCCGCCGCGATATCCCGAATCTTGATTGCGCCCTGTTCGTGCCGGCGGGCCAGCGTCATCATCGCCTGCAGCGCGTACAGTCCTTTTTGCGAAATCTTCAAGTAGCGTACCCTCCCGCGATCCGCCCTGATTGTGCCCCATTTCGAGTCCGTTGCCTACTGCAACTTTGGGCGAAAAGCCGGGGCGCAGTGAGCGGTGCCCACCGCAACGAACACTTACTTATCGCGCCGAACATTATGAGTAAACCTGCAGCCACTCCCGTTCTGCGCCTTCACCCACGACGACGAAACGGAAGTCGCGATGCCCCCGGTCAAGCAAAGCCCGCTCCAGTCGTGCCAGGGCGCGTTCATTCCTCTCCGCCGTAAGTCGCCCAACATCGCCGGAAATCTTCGAGATCAAACTGGCCACTTAGCCGATTACCGCCGTAACTGGGGCAACCTTTTCTCTGTGCTATACTGTCGTTAACGCTTTTTCCACGGTTTGCTCGTGACGCGGTGGTCCCTCGTTGGATCAGATTCATCTCCGCCTTTCCTGCCCGCCGTTTAGTTCCAGCGTAAATTCAAACAATGTGAGCGGCATGGAAGCTTCACGTGTACCTAAAGATCGACGTGTATTTCGACAGGCCCCTCCAGAAAGAACAACTCTAGAATGACCACCTTTGCAGAACTGCCCTTGTCTGCTGCCTTGCAGCAGAAGCTCGCGGCAGCTCAATTCATCACCTTAACGCCAATCCAGGAGCGCGCGATCCAGCCTGCTCTTGAAGGCAAAGACGTAATCGGCACTGCCCAGACCGGCACTGGCAAAACCCTCGCATTTCTGATCCCCGTGATCGAAATGCTCCGTCGCGAAACGTCGGCTCAAACCGGCGCTCTGGTTCTTTTACCCACGCGCGAACTGGCCATGCAGGTCCACGAACAGTACGAAAATCTGCGAACCAAAACGATGCCGAAGGCTGCGCTCGTGATCGGCGGAGTCTCTGAAAAAGCTCAGATCCAGGGCCTGCGCGCCGGTTCTGCGCTGATCATCGCCACTCCCGGACGTTTGCAGGATCTTACCGACCGCAAGTTCGCCGATTTGCGACACATCAAGATGCTCGTTCTCGACGAAGCCGACCGCATGCTTGACATGGGATTTCTCCCGGCCATTCGCCGCATTCTTGCGGTATTGCCAAAGAGCCGCCAGACGCTGTGTTTCTCGGCCACGCTCGAGGCATCCGTTGCCGGACTCGTGCACGAGTACATGCGAGACCCCATTCGCGTAGCTCTGGGTTCGGTGCTCAAGCCCGCAGAAAGCGTAGAACTGAAAGCCTATGAAGTCCGTCCGGGCGAGAAGCTGGATGTTCTCCGCCAGCTTCTGTACGCGGAAAAAGGACAGACCCTCATCTTCACCCGCACCAAGCGAGGCGCGCAACGCCTGGCACAAGAGCTAGCGCGCGACGGCTTCACCGCCACTATGATTCACGGCGATCGCTCGCAGTCCCAGCGCAACGGCGCCTTGAGCGGATTCCAGGAAGGACGCTTCCAGGTGCTGGTCGCAACCGATATCGCATCTCGCGGCTTGCATTGCGACGACGTCGCGCATGTCATCAAC
>CAZILJ010000857.1:0-2333 GCA_964539915.1 uncultured Acidobacteriaceae bacterium
CAACTATCGCCGATCTCAATGACATGCCGGTCAAATTTGCCAATGGCGCGACCGTATTCCTGAAAGACATCGCCCAGGTGCGCGACGGATCGATGGTACAGCAGAACATCGTACGCGAGGACGGACAGCGCTCGGTTCTGCTCAGCATTATCAAGAACGGTAATGCCTCGACTGTCGCGGTAGTCAATGCGGTCAAGGAGGCCCTGCAGACCGCGCGTACCGCGGCACCAGCGGGGCTCAAGATCAGCGAGCTATTCGACCAATCAGTATTCGTGACCTCGTCGATCGAGGGTGTCTTACGCGAGGGGGCGATCGCCGCAGCGCTCACCGCGCTGATGATCCTCCTGTTCCTCGGCTCATGGCGATCTACATTGGTCGTGATGATCTCGATCCCGCTGGCGATCCTTTCGTCTCTTGTGGTGCTTTATTTCCTTGGCGAGACGCTCAACACGATGACGCTCGGAGGACTCGCGCTGGCGGTCGGGATTCTGGTCGACGACTCGACTGTGACCATCGAAAACACGCACCGCCTGCTTACCGAGGAACGCATGTCGCTGCCCCAGGCCACGCTTCATGGAGCAGCCAGCATAGCGGTGCCAACTCTGGTGTCGACACTCGCCATCGCCTGCGTGTTCACCTCGGTTGTTTTTCTTCACGGACCGGCGAAATATCTGTTCACGCCTCTCGGTTTCGCGGTGGTGTTTGCCATGCTGGCGTCCTACGGCCTTTCGCGCACACTGACGCCGGTCACGATCGGCCTGCTTCTCAAGGGGGAGCAGCGCGGCGGGGTGGACGGGACACGGCGAAGTTGGTGGCGCCGCTTTCAAGACGGCTTCACGCGAGGTTTCGAGCGCATGCGCGGCGGCTATGTTGTTCTGCTGACGCATTTGCTTCGTCGACGCGTGATCGTTCCCGTGGTAGCGGTTCTGGTGATCGCGCTCGCTGCCACCATGCTGGTATTTGTCGGCCGCGACTTCTTTCCCGCCATAGACGGCGGACAGATCCAGCTGCACGTCCGCGCACCCGCGGGAACGCGGATTGAAGTCACCGAACGAGTCTTCCAGGCCGTCGAGGACAAGATACGCGAAATCATCCCCGCGACCGAGCGTGAACTTATCGTCGACAACATTGGGCTGCCGGCGCGAGCCTACAATCTTGCCTTTTCCGACGGTTCGACCATTGGGATCAACGACGGCATCATTCTTGTGGCGCTGAAGGAAGGCCACGCGCCGACTGCTGATTACGTCCGCAAGTTGCGCCAACAGTTGGCTGCCGCCTTTCCAGAAGACGTGTTTTACTTTCAGGCAGCGGACATGGTTACGCAGATTCTGAATTTCGGTCTACCTGCACAGATCGACGTGCGGACTGTCGGCTATGATCGCACCAAAAATCTTCAGGTGGCCAAGGAACTGCGTCGGCGCATCGCGGCAATACCCGGGATCGTTGATGCGCACCTGCAACAGGAAATCGATGCACCCGCGTTCTACGCCAAGATCGATCGCGCCCGCGCTATTGGTCTCGGACTCAACGCGAATACCATCGCCAACAACATAAACATCAGTCTGAGCTCGTCCGAGCAAGTCTCGCCTAATTTCCGGACCGACCCGGCGTCCGGGATTCCTTACTACCTCGCGGTCCAGACGCCGGAACCCGAAGTGAGCTCCTTGAATGATCTTGGCAACACGCCGGTCTCCGCCGCAATCCCGATGTCGGGTAGCCCGATACCCGGGTTGCTAAGCAACGTCGCGACTTTCACGCGCGAAAGCGTCCCCACCAATACCAACCAAGCTAACATTCAGCCGACCTACGACGTCTACGCCAGCATCCAGGGTCGCGATCTCGGTAGCATCGCTGGTGACATAAACAAAGCCGTCGCCGCGTTACGAACACAACTCACGCCGGGCAACTCCATTCAGGTTCTCGGCCAGATCCAAAGCATGAACGATGCATTTCGCGATCTCACTATCGGGCTGATATTTGCGGCCGTGTTGGTTTATTTGCTTATGGTCGTGAACTATCAGAATTTCGGCGACCCGTTTGTCGTCATTTTGGCGTTGCCTGCGACCTTCTGCGGTATCCTGACAATGCTGTTTATCACCGGCACGACACTAAACGTTCCATCGCTTATGGGAGCCATCATGGCAGTCGGTGTTGCTTCGGCAAATTCGATCCTGCTCGTTACCTTCGCGCGCGAACAACAACTAGCTGGGCGGACCGCGCATGACGCAGCGATCAGCGCCGGGCAGACCCGCATCCGGCCCGTTTTGATGACGGCGGGCGCGATGATCGTCGGAATGCTCCCGATGGCATTGGGCGGCCCCGGCGGGGAGGAG
>CAZILJ010000858.1:0-4004 GCA_964539915.1 uncultured Acidobacteriaceae bacterium
GTAATAGCCGTCGCTGTAGACGAGCTTGAAGGGGAGCATTCAGCACTCAGCATTCAGCACTCAGGCGGTCGAGTGCCGAAGGACTCCATATGATACGCGGGCAGGGAGAAGTTGGCACCTACGTCGACACGACTGGTGCGGGATTTTCCTTCTCCCCTCCCGGGCTTGGCAGATTCCACCTTGGCTCACTCACGGCTTGCGCCGCGTTGCGGCTGGGACCTTAGCTCCGCTGGTCGCGGAACACCTCGTGTGGAATGCTGGGTGCGGAGCGCCGAGCGGTGCAGGTGGAATGTGGAAAGTCGAGTGCGCGTCTACCGGCGCTTATCCTTCGGACTGACCGCAGGCACTACCATCGGTCTTCGCACAGGAACCATTGCGCCCTTTGCCGGATCGGCTGCAGCATTCGCCCGCGTCAGCACTTCTTGTTGGATGTATTGGACGAACTCCTGGATCTGGCGCTGCATTTCTTCCATGCGCTCGCGCATTTGCAGGATGATGGCCATGCCGCTGATGTTGACACCGAGGTCGCGGGCCAGCGACAGAATGAACTCCAGCCGCTGCAGGTCTTCGTCGGTGTAGAGGCGAGTGTTCCCTTCGGTTCGCGAGGGCTTGAGGAGTCCCTCGCGCTCGTAGAGCCGCAGCGTCTGGGGATGAATCCCATACATCTCGGCCACCGCCGAGATCATATAAGCGCCTTTGGATTTGCGTTTAGTCACCATACTCCTTCGTTACTGTCTTCTTCGGTCATGCGTGACAGTTCTTGGCGCCCTCACCCAGGGTGCCGCGACCCAGAAAACATCAGGTTCCAGAAAACACTGATTGTGGCAATCCTGCCCGAAAGCCCACGGGATGGCAAGTTTGTTCGTGCGAGAGCGACACCCCCAAACAGAGTTGTCATGTCCGCAGAGCCTCGCTTCCCGGCTGAAGCCCCAGGCTATTTCGGGGAATGGAGACGCCAGGCGAAGACACTACTCGCAACCGACAGGCCCGCGCAAGAGAATAGAACCAGCCTGAAGCCGGCGAGAAACGCTTCCGAAACGGCATTCTGCACCGCCGCACGGGAGGGGGCATCCAAGTTGTTCGGCAGATTTATGCTCGCCAATTGGCTTTCGTTCGATTTGATTTCGCGGACCACTTCGTTTGGAAGGGAGAGGCTTGCGAGGCTGCGATCGAGATGAGCGGAGAAAACATGAAGCATCAGAATTCCGAAGACGGCGATGGCGAGGACCCCTGCCAATCGGGCAGCGGCGTTGTTGATGCCCGACGCTGAACCGGCGTGGTTCTGGTCCACGGAGTTCATGACGACGGTTGTGAGCGGAGCTACGGTGACAGCCATCCCCAGACCCAAGGTCAGAGAGGCTGGGAAAAACGTCTTCCAGTAGCTGCCACCATTGGCGAGCACCGCAAACAAAACAAATCCCACTGCGGCCAGCAGCGGGCCCACAATGAGGGGAATTTCCCCACCATACCTGCTCACCAGGCCGCCTGACCAGCGCGACAGCGAAAACATCAACAGAATCACGGGCAGGCTCGCCATGCCGGCGGCGGTAGCAGAGTAGTGATAGACCTGCATCAGAGTGAGAGGAAATAGGAAGAAAAAGATTCCAACGGCGGAGTACAGAAATAGCGTCAGGAGATTCGCGCCGAGGAAAGAACGGGACTTGAAAAGAGCGAAAGGCACCATGGGCGAAGACGCGCGCTCTTCCACCCGCAAAAATAAACCGAAAGAGATGACGCTGCCGATTAATGCCCCCTCGACCAGGGGATTTCTCCCCTCGAGCCTGGAGCCTTCGAGAAGACCCGTGACCGCGCATCCTAGACTCAACGTGGCAAGCAATGCGCCTAACCAATCGAGACGTCCGGTTTCGCTGGCGGAGCTTTCGGGGACGTGGCGAATTGAGATCAGGATCACCGCCGCTGCCAAGGGGAGGTTGAGAAAGAATGCCCACCGCCAGGTTGCGTGGTCGATGAGCGCTCCGCCGACCACGGGGCCAAGAGCGGTGGTTATGGTCGTGGCGCCGGACCAGGTGCCAATTGCTTGTCCACGAGATTTTTCGTCGAAAGAGGCGCTGATGATTGCCAGGCTGCCGGGGACGAGTAGAGCCGCGCCGATTCCCTGAATCGAGCGCGCGATGATCAGCACACGAATGCTTGGCGCCAAACCACAGGCTGCGGAGGCCACGGCGAAAATTACTACGCCTATCAGAAAGACTAAACGGCGCCCGAACCTGTCTCCGAGGGCACCTCCTACGAGGATCAGAGAAGACAGAAAGATTCCATACGATTCGATCACCCACTGCACATCGATGACGGTGGCGTGGAATGCACTCTGGAACTTTGGCGCGGCAACATTGATGACGGTGCTGTCGATGAAGGCTATGCTCGACCCAAGGATCGTCGCAGCAAGAATCCATGGGCCTGATTTTGACGCGGGGGCAGTGCGACTTTCGGAGTTGATCAATCAAGACCCTCGACTAGCTTTGTGATCGTTGGATTTTGTGTCTTCGTGGTGCGCCGCAATTTGGGCGAACTCACTATACCGCTATCGGGAAGGTTACGATGGTCGGCCGTGAGAATCGGTTGTAAGCCTTCTGATCTCGCAGGAGATTCGCGCCAAACTTCGGCCGCGCATGGGCATCTAAGTTTCGGAGGTCATCATGGACGAAAATAATGCGGTCAGCGTCATCGAAAATCTCATTCAAACCTGCAAGGACGGACAAAAGGGTTATCAGGAAGCAGCTTCGAAGATCAAGCGAAGCGACCTGAAGACGTTTTTCAACGAGCAGAGCCTGGAGCGGTCTCGCTTTGCCGGAGAACTGGAAGCGGAACTGATCCGATTGGGCAAACCCGACCAGAAGGTTTCCGGGTCGGTTGCGGGATCGCTGCACCGCGCCTGGATCGACACGAAGGTCGGCTTGGGCGGCGGCGATAAGACAGTGTTGGACTGGCTGGAACACGGCGAGGACACTGCCAAAGACGCGTATCAGAAGGCGGTCATTAGCGATTTGCCGGAGAATATCGCCCAGGTTGTGCGCCGGCAGGCTGCCGGCGTGCAGGCCGCACATGACAAGGTAAAGAGTCTGCGCGACAGCATGGCGAAGGCCGCGTAGTTCTTAGCCGTAGGAAAGTTGGAGCAAGGAAAAAAAGGACCGGGAATTTTCCCGGTCCTTTTCGTCGGAACTAGATTTTCTAACCCCGTCAGGAGGCGGTTTGCGGCTTCTTTCTTTGCGCTGCCCAACCAGCTGGTTTGAGCGCGTGGTTGATGAAGTAGACGACGAAGCCCGCCGCGATCAGGATCATCCCGAAGGCGAAGGAACTCATATTCCAAATCTGTTCGTGGTCGCTGCGCACAACGGCGAAGCCGAGCAACAGCATGGGCGGAATGCCGATAGCGATTGCCCCGAACAGGCCCCCCGGCACGCGGAACGGACGCGCCAAGTCAGGCTCGCGGAAGCGAAGCACGGCCAACGCCATGAATTCCAACATCAGGCTGGCGCCATAAAGAAGGATGTCGATCGTGACCAGGCGGGCAAAGCCCAGGCCGAGGCACATCCCCCATCCAATGGCGAGAGCGATAATCGCGACCCAAGGGGCGCGCGATTTTTTCTGCAGCTTGCCGAAGATTCCCGGAAGCATGCCGTCCTGGGCCATCGCCAAAGGCAGGCGCGAGTAGCTCATGACGAGGGCGTTGAACATGCCAAAGGCACTGATCATTCCGCCGAGAACGACCCCGATGCGCAACAGTGGGCCGCCGAGCAGTCCGGCGATATCGGCCCACGAGCCGGTTTCCCATGCCGTCGGCCTAAGTCCAGTCATCCACATGGCGGCAAAGGGAAGCACGTAGCTTGCGGCCACAATCGAGACAGCGACCAGCATCGCCCGCGGGTAGGTCCGCTGCGGACGTTCCACTTCGGTGGCGATGGTCGAGGCGTTGTCCCACCCCATGTAATTCCACATGCAGATGAGCAGGCCGCCGAGAATGTCGACGGTTGAAGTTGTCGGCT
>CAZILJ010000859.1:0-1651 GCA_964539915.1 uncultured Acidobacteriaceae bacterium
ATCGGAAGTTGCCCCAACATCTCACTTGCGCTGGCGACAATTGCGATTTGCGTGGAGTCGCAATGAAACAATCGCGAAGCGCGTTCGCGGAGCGTTTCGCAGTATGTAACCTCATCCCTATCGGACATGTAGAGGTTGCCATGTCTAGCCACATTGTCTATGAAAGTGTGCATTGCGGTTACTGCTGGTTGACCGATCAATCCGAGGGATGCCTGATTCAAGTACACACCTTGACGGAGGCCGGGGTAATCCAATCGATCAAAAAGAGATGAGATCATCACGGATGACAACCTGGTTGTGAGCGACTAGATCCTAAACGGTCCTGCTGTAGCCGAAATGGAGAAAATTGTCAGCATATACTGCGCTGCCCAAACGTCAAACCGCCGCTATCCGCGCCCCGCCTCATTCCGAAGGCGAGCACATCGGAGAAGAATCCCGCCCGGCTTGGGATTTCAAAAACTGGACGAACGGATAACTGTCGTAATATCGCATTGAACTCATTGACCGGGATCGTGTGTTTTAGACGCTGATTGCGGCGGCGCGGAATATAATTCGCACGCCCGGTTAGGCTTTCCTTTGGAGATGAATATGAAAGGCACGGTCGAGTGCATAAGGTGTCACGCCCACATGGAGTCCGGTTGGGTACCGGATAACACCTACGGTGGATTGCAGCGACAAAACTGGTCTCCGGGGGAACCCCAGCCGAGTTTCTGGACGGGTCTTAAGGTGGAGAAAAGAGATAAAGTCATTCCAGTCACTACGTTCCGGTGCCCGAACTGTGGGTACTTGGAATCGTACGCAATCCCACAAACCATTTCCGACAGATAGCTGCTGAAACATCGCCTTAGCACAAGCATGCGCTTTCCCTTCGCCTGTCTCGCGAACAAAAGGCGCACAGTTGTGAGAATGCCTGGTTAGTCAACAATCCCACATCAAGTCGCTTCAGGTGCGATTCACCCCGCCCGTTGTCTAATTAGGACATGACCCGTGGCGCGTTTCTACTCACTCTGATCTTGGCTGCAACTTTGTGCAATGCGGCCTCCCAGTGCCCTGACCCAAAGCTGCAAGAAGCCGCGATCGGTGGCAATACAATTAATGGTGGTGTAGTGCTGCACAAGAAGCCAGTGAAGTTCGCCAAGGTGCGCTTATATTCCTCAGCTGGGGAAACCGCATGGATCGGGAAAACTGATAAGGATGGCACCTTCAAGACCGCTCAGTTGCCCCCGGGTGACTATCGCCTTTGGATCAGTGGGTGGGGCAGTACCACAATCCACTTGAACCCGCAGATAGACAAGGAATTCCGTCAAACGCCGGTCTGGAATGTTTTGCTGATCGACAACGCCTGCGTGGCCACCATTCAGATCATGAACTGATCAACGGTTGTTGGTTGTTGAAACATCGCCTCAGCACAAGTTTGCGCTTTCCTTTCGCCTCCCTGGCGAACAAAAGGCGCAGAGTTGTGATATCACCTGATAGCGTCAACTATCAGATCACGTCGTATACTGTGCGTGGCGCTGACATGAAAATCGTCGCCTTGACGATACTGCTTTTCGCGCATTTGCTTCCGTCCCCACAGCTCGTTGCATCGCAGGTGCGCCGGCGCCGTGTAGCCGCGTGGACCCGACTGTGTCCCGCCGGGGCACTTGCGATA
>CAZILJ010000860.1:0-1508 GCA_964539915.1 uncultured Acidobacteriaceae bacterium
TGATCGAGGTCGCGGTGAAGTACCAGAAGCCAGTACGCATCGGCGTGAACTGGGGATCGCTGGACCAGTCGCTGCTCACCCGCATGATGGATGAGAACTCGCGCCTCGACGAACCGAAAGATGCTCGCGACGTCACGATGGAAGCGATGGTGGTGAGCGCGCTCGATTCGGCAGATCTGGCGCAGCAATTCGGCTTGCGCCCCGACCAGATTATTCTCAGTGCGAAGGTAAGCGGCGTGCAGGATTTGATCGACGTGTACCGCGCCCTGGCGGCTCGTTGTGAATATCCGCTGCATCTTGGACTCACCGAAGCGGGCATGGGCGCGAAAGGCGTGGTCGCATCGAGCGCCGCTATGGGAGTTGTGCTGCAAGAAGGCATTGGCGACACAATTCGAGTCTCGCTCACTCCTGCGCCTGGCGGCGACCGCACCGAAGAAGTGCGCGTCGGACAGCAGATTCTGCAATCGATGGGCATACGCAGCTTCACGCCGCAAGTCACCGCGTGCCCGGGCTGCGGACGCACGACCAGCACTTTCTTCCAGGAGATGGCCGAGCAGATCCAGTCTTACCTGCGCGAGCAAATGCCATCCTGGAAAGGCCGCTACGTCGGTGTTGAAGAGATGAAGCTCGCCGTGATGGGCTGCGTGGTCAACGGTCCGGGCGAATCGAAGCACGCCAACATCGGTATTTCCCTGCCCGGCACGTTCGAGGAACCGAAGGCCCCGGTCTATGTCGACGGACGTTTGTTCACTACGCTGAAGGGCGATCGCATTGTCGCGGAGTTCATCGGGATTCTCGACGAATACGTCGACTCGCACTACGCCGCAAGAGAAGCGGTGAAGGAAGAGTTTCCCGTCAAAGTCTAGATCATAAGTCCTGGACGGCACCGCCGAAGATGCGGTGGCATCTCTTGATAGCTTGAGGTAACTCTCGTGCAGAAAGACGACTTAGTCCGACCGGCACCGGCGCGGTTTCGGCGATGATGTTCCAACGCTCGTAACCGTTAGGCTTAATCCCGACTCCTGCCTTCGACGGAATCCCCGCAACATTCCTGACTGGCGTGAACATTTCGAGTAATGAGACGGCCCTGAACCAATCAGATCTTGTGCTGGCACGAGGGAATGCCTCAACCTAAGGCATCATGCGATTTCATCAGGCAAGCACCCATTTCTCGAACACCACGCTCGCGCTCAAGGTTTTATCAACACTGGCATCGCTTAGCGTGATGCTCGCATTCAGCGCCGCCGCCAGTGCAGCGGCAACTGGAAATTTCGACGGTCCCGCGGAGCTTCCGCGGGTTTATGTCCAGACCGATTTGGCCCACACGCCTGCGCCTGGAACGGTGATCTCCGTGCCCAGCGGCGGAAATTTTCAGGAGGCGTTGAACAACGCCAACTGCGGCGACACGATCAAACTGCAGGCTGGAGCAACGTTTGCTGGAACCTTCGTCGTGCCCGCACGGCCTTGCGACGACTCGCACTGGATCATTGTGCGAACCAGCGCGCCAG
>CAZILJ010000861.1:0-4364 GCA_964539915.1 uncultured Acidobacteriaceae bacterium
GAAGTGGACGACGATATCAAAGAGCTCGTCCTGGTGGGAGCTTCGGCATTGGAATTGAAGAAAAAGGCAATTGAGCGGGGCATGATCACGCTCCGCCGCAGCGGGCTTATCAAAGTTGCGGCGGGCCAGACCACGCTGGAAGAAGTGGCACGCGAAACCATTCACTGAGGTTAGGAAGGAAAGGAAAAACTTATGTCGCTTTCGTTAAGTGATCTGTTGAAGAGGCTGCTGGAGATGGGGGGAAGCGACCTCCACATCACGACCAATTCACCGCCGCAAATTCGCGTCCACGGACACCTGGTGCCGCTCGATCTACCGCAGATGACGCCAGCCGAGACCAAGCAATTGGCCTACAGCGTCATGACCGATTCCCAGAAACACCGCTTCGAAGAAAGTCTCGAACTGGACTTCTCTTTCGGATTGAAGGGACTGGCCCGCTTCCGCGCGAACGTATTCAACCAGCGCGGAGCCACGGCCGCAGTGTTCCGCGTCATTCCGTTCGAAATCAAGTCGTTCAATCAGCTTGGCCTGGCTCCTGTCGTCAGCAAACTCTGCGACAAGCCTAGAGGCCTGGTACTGGTGACGGGACCAACCGGCTCGGGCAAATCCACTACCCTCGCGGCCATGATTGACAAAATCAACAGCGAGCGTCACGACCACATTCTCACGATCGAAGATCCGATCGAGTTTGTGCACATGAACAAGAACTGCCTGGTTAACCAGCGCGAACTCCATGCCGATACGAAGAGCTTCACCGACGCTTTGCGAGCCGCGCTTCGTGAAGACCCAGATGTCGTTCTGATCGGCGAGATGCGCGATCTCGAAACCATCGAGTCGGCGCTGCGCATCGCTGAAACCGGTCACTTGACGTTTGGCACACTGCACACGAATTCCGCGACGTCGACCATCAACCGAATCATTGACGTCTTCCCGGCGCACCAACAACCCCAGATTCGAGCTCAGCTGTCGCTGGTTCTCGAAGGCATCATGTGCCAAAGCCTGCTGCCACGAATCGACGGCAAAGGTCGCGCCATGATCATGGAGATTCTGATACCGAATGCGGCCGTCCGCAACCTGATCCGCGAAGACAAAATTCACCAGATCTATTCTTCGATGCAGTCCGGTCAGGAAAAATTTGGAATGCAGACCTTCAACCAGTCGCTGGCGACCGCCTACTTCCAGAAGCTGATCACGCTGGAAACTGCTACGGCTCGCTCCAGCAATGCGGATGAGTTGCAGGAAATGATCAACCGTGGCGCCAGTTTGGTGAACCGGTCAGGCGCGGCAGGAACAACTCTGGCCCGAGGCGCTGCAACGTCGAAACATTAGGCGATTGCAGCATAAACATCATGCAAAGTTTTCACAAAGCAGATACGTCAGTGAGGAGAACCTAAACCATGCCAGTCTTTACATTTTCCGGCAAAGACGCATCCGGGCAGAAAATTACCGGCGAGCGGATGGCGGCGAACAAGCAGTCGTTGGCGCAGTCGTTGCGGCGCGAGCGCATTACTCCCGGTGCCATTCGCGAAAAAGGCAAAGAATTCGCAATGCCGACGTTCGGCTCGGGCAAGGTTGGGACCAAGGACATCGCGATCTTCTTTCGCCAGTTCTCGGTCATGATCGATGCCGGCCTTCCGCTGGTGCAGTGTCTGGAAATCCTGGCCGCGAACCAGGAAAACCAGGCATTTCAGAAGGTCTTGACAGGAGTGCGGACCACGGTAGAAGGCGGCGCCACGCTCGCCAATGCCATGCGCCAGTATCCTGTCGTTTTCGATGACCTCACCACCAACATGATCGAAGCCGGTGAAACCGGCGGTATTCTCGACATCATTCTGCAACGGCTGGCCACCTACGTGGAAAAAGCCGTTCGCCTGAAATCAGCCGTGAAATCGGCGTTGATTTACCCGGTCGCCGTGGTCAGCATGGCCGGGTTGATCGTTGGCGCGCTGCTCAAGTGGGTGGTGCCGATCTTCGCCAACCTGTTTGCCGGCCTGGGCGTTTCTTTGCCTCTTTCCACGCGCATCGTGATGGGGTTGAGCTCGTTCGTGCAGACGTTCTGGTGGATGGTCTTCGCCGGCGGCTTCGGCCTGTTTTTTGGCGTCAGACAGATACGCAAGCATCCGCGCGGCCGATACTACTTCGACAAAATGTTGCTGTTCATTCCCGTGATCGGGTCGCTGTTGCGCAAGATTGCAGTCGGCCGCTTCACACGGACGTTGGGCACGCTGATTACCTCTGGTGTGCCGATTCTCGAGGGCTTGTCCATCACCGCAAAGACCTCAGGCAACGCCGTGTTGGAGGAGGCGTTGATGAAAGTGCGCAAGGCTATCGAAGAAGGACGCACCATCGTCGATCCCTTGCGGGAATGCGGCGTGTTTCCGAACATGGTGACGCAGATGATCGGCGTAGGCGAAGCTACCGGTGCCATGGATACGATGCTGCAGAAAATTGCCGACTTCTACGAAGAAGAAGTCGACGCAGCCACCAAGGACATGCTTGCCATGTTGGAACCGATCATCATCGCTGTATTGGGTGTCAGCGTCGGTGGCATCGTGATTTCGTTGTACATGCCGCTGTTTGCCATGATCGCCAAACTGGCTGGCTAACACAATCGAAGGTTGGGAGGCCGCACTCGCTGGGCGACAGCATCGGCCTCCTCACTTAGCACGGTCTTGGGTCTCGGATGTCAGGTCTTAGAGTTAACCCAGAAAACCCAAGACTTTAAACCCACTACCGCCGTTGCAGTCACCCAGAACGGGCCGGCTGCAATCCGCGCCGGGAGTTGTTTGCGCACGATCGGGATCGCAATGCAAACTACGTTTGATGAGCGCAATTGGCTAGTCTGGCTGGTGCGGGTCCGCATTTTCATCCTGACCCTCTTGCTTGGGGTTGAACTGGCCGTGGCTCAGTTCACTCCGTCGCCATTGCCCATCCGGCTCTTCATCAGCACCATCCTTTTCTGGTACAGCCTTTCGCTGTTCTATGTGCTTTTGCTCTCCCTGTGGCAGGAGCATCGGCTGCAGGCCGCGTTGCAAGTGGTTACGGATCTGATTCTGGCTAGCCTTGTCATCCATGAAACCGGAGGCTGGGATAGTTCCCTCAACTTCCTCTATCCTCTCGTCATCATCGTCGCCAGCGTGCTGCTGCCGCGCGTCTGGGCGCACTTGGTGGCTGCCCTGGCTTTCATTCTTTACGGGACCGTCCTGGAACTGAACTACTATGGCTTGGTTCCGTCTTACTGCACCACGCATCCCGGTCTGAAGGTCTTGCAGGCAATTATCTTTGTCAACCTGTTTGCTTTCCTGGCCGTGGCGTACCTCGCGGGACTGCTCACTACCAAACTGCGGCAGGTGGGTGTAGAACTGAAGACAACGAGCGGCGCGCTCGAAAGTCTGCAGGCGCTGCACGAGAACATTATTCACTCCATCAGCAGCGGGCTGATCACTACCGGTCTCGATGGGCGTATCACTCTCGTGAACGGAGCTGCCCAACGGTTGCTTGAGCGTACCCCGGCGGAACTGCTGGGATCCCCGGTGCACTCTTTGTTTCTCGACTCTTTACCCACCGTGGAATCGCAACAGGCTCACGGCGAGGTACGTTTTGATGCTCCCACGAAGTTCCGCAAGACGGTTCGGGTGCGGGTGGCAGCCCTGACCGTGCCGGAGCGCGGGGAACTGGGATACGTCTACGTTTTTGACGATCTCACCGAGATTCGGCGCCTGGAGCGCGAAGTGCGAACCCAGGACCGGTTGGCCGCGGTCGGCCGACTGGCTGCTGCCATCGCGCACGAAATTCGAAATCCGCTTACTTCCATTGCAGGGTCGGTCAGCATGCTTTCCGGTGTCCCAGAGATGAATGACGATCATCGCCGCCTGCTCGACATTGTGACTCGTGAGTCGCAGCGGCTCAACAGCATCATCACCGACTTTCTGGCCTATTCGCGTACCAAGCAATATCATTTTGACAAAGTGGACCTGATCCAGCTCGTCGAAGATACTTTGACGCTGATGGATCACCGCATGACGGCGGAGAAAACCGGCATCACGATTGAGCGCCGGTTCCCGGCCGGTCAGGCCTGGACGACCGCCGATGGAGATAAAATCAAGCAGGTCTTTTGGAATTTCTGCGAGAATGCGGTCCGCGCGATGAAAGGTGGAGGCGCACTCACCGTCTCGGTGGAGTTGATCGGAGAGGACTGGCAAGTCGGGTTTACGGACACTGGGGCGGGCATGAGCGCGCAGCAGAGCGAAAAAATCTTTGAGCCCGTTCAATCGGACGTCGAGGGCGGTACCGGGCTTGGCCTCGCGATTGTTTACCAGGTAGTGCAAGCGCATGGAGGCAAGGTTTGGGCACGATCTAAGCCC
>CAZILJ010000862.1:0-3454 GCA_964539915.1 uncultured Acidobacteriaceae bacterium
TCTAAAAGGCGAGAAGGTTGGCGAATTGCCAGTCGTGCAGCCGACCAAGTTCGATCTGGTGATCAATTTGCGCGCCGCCAGGACGCTCGGTCTCGAAATCCCGACAATCTTGCTCGTCCGCGCCGACGAGGTGTTCGAATAGGCCACGCCGGTTGCCGTGTGCTAAAGTAATGCCTGGAAGTGCTCTGTGCTTGGCCTTTGGGGGAGGCCATGAGACGGCGCGACTTGATCATCCTTGTTGGTTTCGGAGTCGCGTGGCCGCTGGCCGCGCACGCGCAAGAGCCGGGCCGCATCTATCGCCTCGGCGGCCTGTTTCACGGTCTACGGAGTAACCCGACGTTCATCGCGTTTTTCGAAGGGATGAGGCAATACGGTTTTCTCGAGGGCCAGAACCTCCTGGACGATCCGAACGGCTACGGACTGCGCACAGAACAGTTTGCCGGCCACGCTTCCGAAATTGCCAAACAAAGGGTCGACCTGATCATGTGCGCCGGCGATGACGCCGTTCGCGCTGCACAGGAGGCGACGAAAATTATTCCGATCCTCGCTGGCACGGATAACATGCTCGGAGCGGGATTCGTGCATTCCATGGCCAAGCCCGAAGGCAACATAACCGGCCACAGCATCCTGTCGTTTGAATTGAATGGCAAACGGCAGGAAATCCTGACGGAACTCCTGCCTGCGGTCCGTCATATGGCGGCGCTTGCCGACACCTCCGTCTATTCGCCCGAGAGCCTGCAAACGCTCCAGGAATTGACCCGCCAGCGCGGGGTTGAGCTTTCGGTCTATCGGGTGTCCAAGCCTGAGGAGATCGCCGGCGCAATTGAGACGGCGAAAAATTCCGGCGCGCACGCGCTCAACGTGTTGGTGTCTCCGTTTATGTATGCTCACTGGGGGATCGTCCGCGAACGAGTTGCCGCGCTATCGCTGCCGACCATGTACCCATTCCCGGCAATGGCCGAGGAGGGCGGGTTGATCGCCTACGGCACGAACATCGTTCAGGTCTGGCGAGACAGTGTGCCTCGGCAGGCCGCCGCACTGTTGCGTGGGGCAAAAGTCGCCGACGTTCCCGTCGAGCAGCCGAGCAAGTTCGAATTGGTTATTAATTTGAAGACGGCGAAGGCACTCGGCCTCAGCATCCCGGAATCATTCCTGCTGCGCGCCGACACGGTCATCGAATAAAGCGGCGGCGATGTCGCTTATTGGCCCTAAACTGACGTGCCAATCGCGTTAGCGCGTGTCTGCTTTGAGGGAGAGGAGCGGAAGTGGTGCGGACTGGCTGCATATCGCTGAATGACCCTAACCGGAAGTGGCGCGGTCCATTTTGCTGTGGTGCAACAACAGGGCTGCCTCCATTGCTAGGATGCGCTCCCGGCTTGAGGAAAAATTGATGAGATGGCGGAAATCATCACGGCAGCGCGGCTGCGACATGGACGCTTGCAGCGCGTGCGCAGCAGCCGGACAGGATGCGGCTTGCCTCTGGGCAGAAGTGATGTTGTTACGGCAGCTAGTGGCCCAGGCTGTGTGGCCCGTTGCGTACCGAGATGCACCGGATGACGCCTAAGACCCTCCTATCCATCCGCATCGATTCGGTAGTTGGGAAGATTGGGGCGAAGCAAATCGCGTTTCTTGAGGCGATTCAATCACAAGGATCGATCACCGGCGCCGGCCGCTTTACAGGCTTGTCGTATCCCGGAGCTCGACTGATGATCGATGCTATCAACAAAGCTCTGCGCGAACCGGCCGTCAGTACCACGAAAGGCGGACACAAACACGGAGGGGCCACGCTAACACCCGTCGGAACACAACTTGTCGGACTGTACCGAGCAATCGAGGTGCGTACCCAAGCCGTGGCGGTGCCGGAACGTGAAGCGCTCCTTAGGCTGATGCGAACCAAAAAGGTATCCCACCGATAAGCGGGTGCAGCCACCGCTTTGTTGCTGTTGCCGCAATGTCACACAATTTGGCGACGTTTGATCATTGAAGTCATTATTGTTGAAATTGACCGCCATATCTGCCCGAATACAGCGCTGCGGCACGCTTACCTTAACCTTGGGGCGGGGCACATGAGAAGCGACACGCAAACTCGCGACAATCCCTTTAAAATTCGATGGTTAGGCGCAGCGGCTGGAGCGGCGATATCACTTGCTTCCGTTTGTGCGCATGCCGGTGATGCCCAATCGCCGTATTCGATTCCCCTCAGGGCGCCAGCGCCGAACGGATATCTATATCCCGGTTCGGCTACATCCTTCATCGCTTCCTGGCTTGACATGGTTTCGGCCACCCAGAAAGCGCAACCCAATTGGATGACGCCGCTGGTGACGGTCACGCCGCGCCTCGAACAAGAATTCCGCTTTGACTTCTATGATCAGCAAAACGGAACTGGCACGCAAGGGAACGGCCAAGACATCGTCAGTTACGGCGGACCTGGTGGCATAAGGGTAGAGCTCATCCCCGCCTATAACTGGGAAGTCATTGTGGCGGCCCCGCCGTGGGCCACGGCCTCCGGCCCCAGGGGGAATGCGGAAGGCTGGGGGGACTGGCCGGCCTTTCTTGTCAAATACCGCTTGCTTTCGGCCAACAAGGACAACGGCGACTATATCGTTACCGCCTTCTTTCAGATGTCAGACCCGCTGGGCACGCCGGGGCAAATTTCAAACAATGTTCTGACCGCCCAGCCGACGCTCGCGTTTGGCAAAGGGTGGGGCGACTTCGATATTCAATCGACGGTCAGTGTGCAAATTCCGGTCGACGGGATCGCTTCGGCAAACTTCACGGCCTCGCAGAATATGACGAGGTTCGGCGATCCCATACTTTGGAACACTGCCTTTCAGTATCATTTGTGGGAGTATTTCTGGCCCGAACTTGAAGTGAACTACACGTTCTGGCCGAACGGAATACACAAAGATCTCAGCCAAGTCCTGCTCACGCCGGGGATCATATTCGGGCGCTTCAAGATCGGCCAAGACTCCCCGACGCGGCCGATTAACCTCATCATAGGGGCGGGCTATCAGTTCGCGGTCACGTCCGATCCCGTGGTCAAAAACAACTGGGTGGCTACTCTTCGTGTCACTTTCTAGGCCGGCGTCGGGTGTTATCGGGCAATCGGGGGGATGCCATGAAGAAAGTATCACTGATAGCAGCAATTGGATTTCTGGCGTTCGGCACGGTTGCCGCAAGCGCGGCAGACATGGCGCCTGTGGTGGCCAAGGCGCCGCCGCCCCTACCTCCCGTGTACTACCCTTGGACTGGGTTCTACATCGGCGGCAATATTGGCGGCGGTTTTGCGAACACTGATTTCAGCGGGACCACTAGCGGGACGCTCAAAGGCGTGCCATTTCAAGAAACTTTCAACGCCAGCCGTAGTCAGCACGGATGGCTAGGAGGTGGCCAGCTCGGCATCAACTATGAGATTGTGCCTCGCTTGGTGGTGGGCGTCGAAGGCGATATTGAT
>CAZILJ010000863.1:0-6081 GCA_964539915.1 uncultured Acidobacteriaceae bacterium
AGGTAGCGGTTGTTGTAAAACGTGGTCGTCTTCTGCACGAACTCGAGCACCTTGAGCATACGCTCCCGGCCTTCTCGGTTCATTTCCCGGAACTGTATCGCCAATCCGCAGCCAGGATCGAGTCTCGCCACCACGCCCTCAGCCGACAAATTAGCGTCATCCATCGAGAATCCCACTTTAATGATGCTACCAGCCGCCAGAATTGTGCTGGTTTCGATGTAGCAGCCGCCCATGCTGACGTCGGTCAGGTTGGCGAACATAGGAGTTGCGCCCGCCTCCGTCAGCATTTCGATGGTAACTCGGCACTTGACCCGCGGGTGCGAACGACGATCCTTATAGGAAATCTGCTTCTGCTTTTCTAGGTACATGCGGCGATCGGCTTCGGCGAGAATTTGCTCTGCGTCATTACCATCGTCCGGATAAAGGGCGCGCCCCACGCTCAGTGAGAGAATATCTTCGCCGCAAACTTCGTTTCCTGCCTGCCGGGCCAGGGCCCGCATCTGCTCCGCCTTCTTTCCCGCCGAATCGGCGGTAAGGCCCGGAGCAATGACCACGAATTCATCCCCGCCCATGCGCGCAACATAATCGTATTCGCGGCAACTGTCTTTCAGGGCTTGGGAGAACAGGCGCAGCACCCGATTGCCCTCGAGGTGGCCGAAGCGGTCGTTAATCTGTTTGAACCCGTCCATGTCTGAAACCATGACAGTGAGCGCCAGATTGTCGCGCTTGCAGCGCGCGAGTTCTCGGTCGAGCTGCAGAAAAAGCGAGCGAGCGTTGGGCAGCCCCGTGAGGTAGTCCGTGGTCGCCGAGTCTTCCGCCTGCTGGTACTTCAGCGCATTCTCAATCGAGAGCGCCATTTTGCCGCTTACCGCGAGCAAGATGCGCAGGTGATCGGTGGTAAAGGCGTCGCGCTCGCCGCGATAGAGCGCCAAAACTCCGATCACCCCCGAGATTCCTTCCAGGGGCACCGCAAGAGCAGAGCGCAAGGTGCTGAACTTCGAAGGGTCGTTCAGATATCCCGGTTCGACAGACGGATTGCCATTGATAATCGGTTTCCGGTTGTGCGCCACCCAGCCGGAGAGTCCCTGTCCGACAGGAATCCGCAAGGACGAGAACAACCGGTAGTTATCTCCGTTCACATATTCGGGGATGAGTTCGTCCTGGCGCTTGATGTAGATGGCGATCGCGTCGTAAGGCACCATCGGCTTGAGCTTCACGGAGAACACGGACAACGTTTCGGTCAAACTGAGCGAGGCACCCAGGTCCTGGCTCAGTTCGAACAACGATTGCGCCTCCTGCCGGGCGGCAGCAATCGACGATAAGAACGTGTTTTCGCGTCCGGCATAGTCTTGAGCGGTAGCATTCTCAAAGCCTGCGGCCGGCTCGAGGCCTCGTTCGATCTTGATGGAGGTGGAAAGCGGACCTATCGGATCGTTCGCCGACTTCGCCACAGCGAGCCGTTCCAATTGCTGATAGCGCTTTTGCAGGATATCGACGACCTTCGGATCAAACGACTTACCCGACTCTGCGGCCAGCTTCTGAATCACATCGCGCATCGGCAGTGCTCGCCGGTATTGTCGATCGGACGCCAGCGCATCGAGATAATCCACGGCTGAAAGAATTCGGGCACCGATCGGTATCTCCGCTCCCTTTAATCCCATGGGGTAACCCGAGCCGTCCCATTTTTCATGGTGGGCGCGCACGATCGGCACGACCGGATATGGAAAACGTACGCGCTCCAGAATCTCGGCGCCAACCAAAGTATGAATCTTCATCTTCTCGAATTCTTCCGGCGTCAGACGGCCTGGCTTCGAAATGATGTGTTCCGGTACGGCAAGTTTGCCGATGTCGTGCAGCAGTGCGGCAGCATGCAAGGCCTCCAGTTCGGGCCCTTTCACGCCTAGCTCCTTGGCGACTTCGATCGCGTAGATGCGAACCCGCTGCAAGTGCTCGTGAGTCGTGTGATCTTTGGCTTCAATCGCCAGAGCCAACGCCTCAATGGTCCGAAGATGCAGGTTGGCCATTTCCTCCACGTGGCGTTTTTCGTCTTCCAGCTTGCCCAGATAGAGCCGGTAGGAGCGGTAGATGAGGTAGACTGCCGGCACGAGCAATAGCGACGTTTCCCAATTGAAGGTCTCGTCAAGCCACGCAATTCCGCCGGCGATCCCGGCTCCAATCAAATAGTAGGGGAATGACCAGAAGTAGCAGTCCACCAGAATCCTGGTCATCGGCTGGCGCTCGGTCAGTGAAATGACGGCCGCGATTGAGCCCGCGTTGGCGATAAAGTAGACCGTCGCCGCCACTCCCAGAAGCACCGGTCGGTTCGAGATCAACACGTTCGGCAACGGATGGTGGTACACCAGGTACGCCAGCGCCGTTGAAATAGAACCTGCGCAAACATTGAACGTCACCTGAATCGCCCTGGGACGCTCTGGATACAAGCACTGGGCGAGCATTGACACTGCACCCAGAATGAGCGTTTCGGCAAAGCTGAGTTCCAAAACGCCGATCAGTATGAAAAGAAAATTTACCGACAGTGTGCCGGTAATTCCAGGAAGGCTCACCTTCAGCCGCGATGCGAGAACGGAGATTCCTAAATAACAAATGAATTCAGCAATATTCTTACTGGTCTGGTGAATCCCACCGTAGACCAATGTGGCCAGGCCCGCCATTACCACCAAGCTGATATACAACTTGGCGAACGCGGACAGTCCTCTCCAGGATCGCGAGTTTGGCGGCAGACTCATAGAGACGCTAGATGCGCCAGTCATGTAAGTAAGGGCCGGGAGAGGGAAACGCCCAGCCTTATATGAATAGCAGCTAACATCTTTAGAAACAATGATTTGTACGTTTTCAGGTAAACTTTGGTAATGTTCGGAGGGTGACTGGCCAGCGGCACCGAAAACCTTCCGCCGGAGGTAACCGTCAGAGCTGAGAGGGGTTCCGAGTTGAACCGTTCCAACCGACGACGCCAGTCCGGAAAAAACCCAGCCTCGTCAGCACTCAGACCGAATGAGAAACATCCTCTTCGGCAACGTCCTGATCCGAGTTGAGGGCGGGCGCTCCCGCCGCGGCCTTGCCGCGCCTCATGGCGACAATTCCGGTCCGAACCATCTCCAGTACTCCGTAGGGGCGCAGCACCTCGAGAAGGCCGTCAATCTTGTCCTCGGCCCCGGTGATCTCGATGGTGAGCGACTCGGGGGCCACGTCAACCACTCTCGCGCGGAACACGCTGGCCAGTTCCAGAACATGCGACCGCGCTTCGTGAGTAGCCGCGACTTTGATCATCGCGAGGTCGCGGACGATAGCGGGCTCGTTCGTGATGTTTTCCACCAACAAGACGTTCACGAGCTTGTACAGATTGGCTTCAATACGGCGGGCCTGGTCGTGATCCGCTTCGACCGTAATGGTCATTCGCGAGACCTCGGGCTTTTCCGTGCGGCCGACCGTAAGGGAATCGATGTTAAAAGCGCGACGGCGAAACAGCGAGGCCACGCGCGTCAGCACGCCCGGTTTGTTTTCCACGTACACCACGTATGTGTTCAGCATTTTTCTCTATTCGTCCGCGGCCGTCTCGACAATCTTGCTCGGACGCCGAATCATCTCGTGCAATGACGCCCCGGCCGCGACCATTGGATACACCGTGTCTTCTTGTTCCACCCGGAAATTGATAAGCACAGGGCCGTCATGTTGCCGCGCCGCCCGCACTGAGGGCACGACCTGCGACCGCTCGGTCACGGTCATACTGCGAATTCCATAGGCCTCGCCCAGTTTGGCGAAGTCCGGATTCAGCAATGGCGTCGCCGCGTAATTGCGCTCGTAAAAGAACTCCTGCCACTGCCGCACCATGCCAAGAAAGCCGTTGTTGATGATGGCGATGTTGACCTTCAGCTTCTCCTGCACAACGGTCGCCAGTTCGCACAACGTCATCTGGAAGCCGCCGTCGCCGACTACCACCCACACCTCTGCCTCCGGTCGCGCGACTTTGACGCCAATCGCAGCCGGAAGTGCGAAGCCCATGGTGCCCAAACCGCCAGAAGTAATCAGGCTTCGAGCTTTTTCATGCTTGTAGTATTGCGCCTCCCACATCTGATGCTGGCCCACGTCGGTCACCACTACAGTCTCGGCGTCGCGAGTCTCACGCCAAAGATCGTTGATCACATGAGCCGCATACAGATGGCCGCTATCGGGCAGGTTCTGAATATCGCGCACCGCTGCATCGCCTTTTAGTTTGTCGATCGAATCCAGCCACTCGCTGCGGTCAATCGATTCCACGTTGGGCAATAACTCGTGCAGCACTTCCCGCAGATCTCCGACCAGAGGAACATCCACCTTCACGTTCTTGTTGATCTCCGCGGGATCAATCTCGATGTGGATCTTCTTGGCATTGGACGCGTACGTCTTCAGGTTGCCGGTCACGCGATCATCGAAACGCATCCCGAACGCCAGCAGCAGGTCAGCTTCCTGAATCGTGTGATTCACCCAAGCCTCGCCGTGCATGCCCATCATGCCGAGATTCAGAGGATGCGACGCAGGAAACGCTCCCAAACCCAGCAACGTAAGCGCGACAGGAATGCCGGCGCGCTCAGCAAATTCACGGACTTCATTCATCGCGCCGGAAATGATGATGCCGTGACCCGCCAGAATCACCGGTCGCTTGGAGTTGTGGATTAGCTCCAGCGCATGCTCATATTCCTTCGGCTCAGGCGACAGATCGGGACGATAGCCCGGCAACTGCGGTTTGGCGGCCTCCCAGTCGAACGCGCAAGTTGTTTGCTGCGCGTCCTTGGTGATATCGACCAGCACCGGCCCCGGCCGCCCCGAGCGCGCCACATAAAACGCTTCCCGAATCGTTCGCGCTACTTCACTCGCATGCGTCACCAGATAATTGTGCTTCGTGATAGGAAGAGTGACTCCGGTGATGTCGGTTTCCTGAAAGGCATCAGACCCGATGAGTTTGCTGCCAACCTGGCCCGTAATGCGCACGATCGGCGACGAATCGAGCATGGCTGTCGCAATTCCTGTGACCATGTTGGTGGCGCCTGGTCCAGACGTGGCGACCGCGACTCCTACCTGCCCGCTGGCGCGAGCGTAGCCATCGGCCATATGAGTCGCCCCCTGTTCGTGGCGAACCAACACATGATGGATCTTGCTGTGCTTGAGCGCATCATAAGCGGGCAGGATGGCACCTCCGGGATACCCAAACACGTGCTGAACGCCCTCGCGTTCCAGGCACTCCCACAGGATGCCTGCTCCCGTCATCGACGTATTGTCCTTCATTCGACCTCCCTGGAAGCTCCTAAAAAGCAAAACCCACCAAGCCAGCGTTTCTGGCGGGGCGGGATTCGGGAGCCTTCAAGATTTCTCGTTTCTCAGCTCACTGGTTCCCTCCACACCGGAGAGGGTACAAAGACTCGTACCCCGCTGTCCACGACACCAATTCGGTGCAGATAGCCGTTATTCATAGTTCCATCAAGGATGCAGAGATGGTATCGAAGGCACCGGCCTGCTGCAAGTGCAAAGTCAGGCCTCCCATTCGAGCGGGCCGACTTGCTTTTAGAAAACCGGAGCAGGGGCGGAGCTGTTCAGACCATCAGAATTCAGCCGCGAAAGCGGCCACATGGGTTTAGCCAAACCCGTAAGTCCCGGGTAACCCCTTGAAAGCAGAGCCGAGTCCCGTCGGGACGGCACCATCGTCAAAGTCGAACAACCTGGCGCTCCACATCCTGCGCTGCCTGCGCCAGAGTGACGCCGTCTTTGACGCGGCCGATCACCGCCTCGGCATTCGCAACGCGCTTGTCCATCCATCTCTCCTCGAAACATGATTGCGGCGGAAGAAGTCAGTTTACTACAACTTCGCGGGCACCTCTGGCGCGCGTCCGGCTTTGTGTCGCTACTTTTGCTCGATGCCTCTGCGGCTTATGCCTTCACGGGCCGCGTTCTTCAAGATGCAGATTCTCGCGGCGACACGGTTCGCAGCCTCGTCCGCGCTCGTCGATTTCTCGATCTCCGCCACCAGTGCGGAACCAACGACGGCCGCATCGGCAATTCCTCCGAGTACGGAGACGTGCGAGGGTTGTG
>CAZILJ010000864.1:0-2566 GCA_964539915.1 uncultured Acidobacteriaceae bacterium
TATACTCTCCCGATTCTCGCCGGTCCCGATGGGCACGATCCTTATACCCACCCTGTATCCGTGCGCGACCCGGCACAGGTCGATTTGAAGACAACTGCGCCTGTCCTTTTATTCTGACAACGGACTGGCTGCACCTCGCGCTGACATCGGCGAGCTCATAAGACGAGTCGTCAATGAAATATCGCCGTACGTCGCGTCTGTAAGTGACGCGGTGCCCAAAATCAGCAGAGACACCTATACCGCATTTGAAGAATTGTTTTTTTACGGCGGCGATCGCGGCCAATGGCTGCATGACAAAATGCGAGCCATGCAAGTGACCCAGGTGGCCGAGCCTTTTAAGGCGATCTTGGATAGAGCCGCGCGCTGTGAATTCTCTGTGACCGAGTTACGGGACCGCCTGTCTGCCCTGGATCGATTCAAATTTCAGATGCTGGATTTCTATCGAGATTACGACGTCATCGTCTGCCCGGTAGCCACCGGGCCTGCCAGTTCATACGAAAAGTCGCTGGCGGCGAAAGAAGGGTTCAATCTGGCGAACGATCTTACCTACAACCTTCCCTACAACATAACCGGATGGCCGGCCGCGGTGGTGCGCTGTGGAACATCCAAGGAGGGTCTGCCGCTTGGCGTGCAGGTCATTGCCAAGTCATGGCGAGACGATGTTGCGCTAGCTGTGGCGGCGCGGCTGGAAGCGCTATTTGGCGGCTGGGAAGCGCCGCATTTGTAGAGCAAAGGGTTCTTCCGGCGAAAGCGCGTCCCGGCTTTCCGTTGTCCGCGGCCGCGCCCGGGATGGCATCGGGAGAGACCGCTGCATGCCGCAATCCGCGCGTGGCGCTCCTGCCAAATCGCTCCTGCCAAGTCGCTCCTGCCAAATCGACGAGGTCGTCGTCGGTCAGGCGGCGGCGGCGGTGGCAGATCGTGCGCCAAACCGCCATCGGCCGAGCGACGCCCCGCCATTTCGCCGAGCAATTCGCACGACGCGCCGATGTCAAATGCTGAAGTGCAGCGCGCCTATCTGGGACATTAGAGCCGGAACGGTGAGATGGCCTGCGGGCGCATCGCGGTTCAGTCGCCTTTCGCGGCTAACTCGACATCGTAGATTCTCTTTGCCCACTCGATCATCGCAGTCTCCTGGCTGCATCGTTTCGCGTATTGGTAGTTGATGGAATTGCCCGTAATCTTTGGGTCTATGATCAACATGTCGCGATAAAATCCGATCCTTTCCGAATTCCCATTCTCGTATCGAATTTGGTACAGCTTGATTGCGCCACCCTCGGCGAGCTCGAAATCACGCCAGAATGTCAGCCGCCCTCTCAGCGGCTTGTGGGGATTGAGAAACCTGACGCTCACCATCGTGTCGCCTTCACACCAAATCAGCTGCTTCACCATCAGACCGGCGAATATCATTTCCCTCATGATCGCGTCGTTGAGCCTAGAGTCATCGCTCTCGGCTTTGCGGTCCTTGAGACCGTCATATATTCCGGCAAAGTCCTGCAGCGGCCCGTTGTTCTTCTGGTAATAGTCGACAGCAGTCCTTACCAGAACCGTGCGTTGCGACAGCAGTTGGCGTTGCTCATCGTTGACCACTTCGCTGGACTTCACGTAGCCCTCACGGCCATCGGCGAGCCGTACCTTAAGCCATGCGGCATCGGTGCTTGCCCCATCGATTCCGCATCCGGATTTGGTTTTGTACTCCAGGCGCGCCGTCGCGCTGAGCCGGTCGTTGCCACGCGCGGTCGCAATCAGTGGAAACGCGTTCGCAGGTCCGCCGCGGACCTCTGCCGAATCATCGCGCACGAAAACGGCTTTAGAGAGGGTGTCGCGATCGAGCTTGCCAGCCAAGTCATTTCGTCAAACGCCGAGGGCACGGCAGACGGCGCAGCAGCGTGCCGGGGTGGCGTCGGGTCAGGCGCTGTAGCGCCAAGGCGGATGAGCGCCTCCCTTGCTTCTTCGATGCTTGGCGCAACGGCGAGCGCCTTTTGCAGGTCGGCGATGGCCCTCTCATTCTTTCTGAGCGCTTCGAGGATCAGGCCGCGGGTCGCGTAGACCGATGCAGCATAGGGCGCAAATCGAACGGCACGCTCGGCGTCAGCAAGCGCAAGCTCGGTCTTCCCGGCCTTGAAATACGTCCAAGCGCGGACGCTGTAACGGTAGGCGTCAAGCGGCTCGATAGTGATCGCTGCCGTGTGGTCGGCGATGGCAGTCTGGAATTCGCCTTTGCTGTTGTAGACGAACCCGCGAATGTTGCGAGTGTTGGCGCTGTTAGGGTCAAGGTCAACAACGCGATCGAGATCGGCGAGCGCGCCGTCGAAATCGTGCTTGGCGATCAGCGCCTCGGCGCGGTGCAGATAGGCGGCTTCGAATTTGGCGTCGAGGCGGACGGCTTCGCTATAGTCGGCTACGGCGCGATCGTATGCGCCAGCCGACCGATACGCGTCGCCGCGCGCATGGAACGCCACCGCTGAAGTCGGCTCGATCGCGATCGCCGCGTCGAAGTCGGCGCGATCGCGCTCACCGCGCGCCACGTAGGCCTCGCCGCGGCGGAAGTGGGCTGCCGCGGAGTTTG
>CAZILJ010000865.1:0-2027 GCA_964539915.1 uncultured Acidobacteriaceae bacterium
CTAATAGATGCGCCCGCTTCTGGTAATCGGTTGCCCCGTTCTCCTGGTGTTTCTTCTTGAGCAGATGGTATTCGTCGGCAATATTCAGCGCAGCCAGCACGGCCAGCCGCACTGTATCGATCGTATTGGTCGCCTCGGCCACGGCGCGCATTTTGGAGTCCACGTACTCGGCGAGCTTGAGAATGTACTCCGGATCGGACCCTCGCAGGTTGTACGCCTGGTCGAAGATCTCCACTCGAACGCTTGAGTTTTGCGGGTCCCGCACCATTTGATCTTTGGTCGCCGTAGCCATAAACTGTTTCCTCCCTAGGGACGTATTCGCTGAACCGCTCAGCAGCGGCTGTCAGCTGGCTTGAGCAATTGACTCGATCTGTTCCAGCATCTTTTCGACGCGCCCGCGGATCTCCTCCCGCTCTTTCTTCAGCCGAACAGTCTCGTGGCGCAGGGATACCAATTCCTGTTCCCGGTCCTCCATTTGCTGGCGTAGCCGCTGCGCATCGTGTTCGGCGGCAGCCTGGGCCTGTCGTGCCGCTTTGTACAGCTCTATGGTGCGATAAATTTTGTCTTCGAGCGCCTGAAAATCGTCCGCCGGAACCTGATCTGCCACCTGCTCGACCGCATTCAAAGCCATGATTGCACTCTTCCCTGCTAGGATTTTTGAAACTTCCTCGCAGTATACTCCACATCTTTGTGGACAATCGCGTTATCGTTTGACCGGATCCGGACAGACCTGGCAGGCGGGATTGGGTATAATTTCTGCTGCCGGGAGGCCGACTATGAAACCCCTCTGTCTCGCCCTAGGATTGTTCCTCGCGCTGGTAGTTCTCCCATCCGCGAGCGCCGCCAAGACCAAGGTTGAACTTAAAGATGCTCAGGGCAAAGATGTCGGTAGCGTAACGATTTGGGATCAAGGCCCGGGTGTTGCCCTCGAGCTCCGCTTGCATGACCTTACACCCGGAGAGCACGCTATCCATTTTCACCAGACGCCCAAGTGCGAAGGCCCCGACTTCAAATCGGCCGGTGGGCATTTCAATCCGGAGAACAAGAAGCACGGGTTCGATAATCCAGAGGGCCACCACGCCGGCGACATGACGAATTTCACTGTCGGGGCCGATGGCAAAGCCAGTGCTCGAATAGAAGACAAAGAGGCAACGCTCAAAGATGGTTCGCACTCCCTCGTCAGTAACGGAGGCGCGGCGATTGTAGTCCACGCCAAGGCCGACGACTATAAGACCGACCCGTCGGGAAACTCAGGAGACCGGGTGGCTTGCGGGGTGATCACGAAGTGAGACTGACGTGGCCAGAGCCGCCTCGGCTGTCGTGTGAACAATGATTTTGCCACTCGGAGCGCAACCAGTAACCTGCGGTTCGCCAGCAGCCTTCTTGCGTTATGGCGTGCTGATAGCGAATTCAATTGCGCAACTTGCCCAACCGGTGCGCCGCTTCATCCAGCGTCTCCGGCTTCTTGCAGAACGCAAACCGCACCTGGCGCGCTCCATCCCGCGGGTCACGATAAAAGCTCGATCCCGGCACGCAAGCCACCCCAATTTCCTGCACCAGATACTTTGCAAAAGTCACATCGTCGCTGAACCCGAACGCAGAAATATCCGTCATAATGTAGTAAGCGCCGCGCGGACGGAAGCATCGGAACCCGGCCGTCGTCAGCGCGGGCATGAGATGATCGCGCCGCACACGGTATCCCTCGGCCAGCTTCGCGTAATACTGGGCTGGCAAGCTTAGCGCCGTGGCGCCCGCTTCCTGCAAGGGCGCCGGTGCGCCGACTGTCAGAAAATCGTGCACCTTGCGGATCGCATTCGTGATTTTCTCTGGCGCAACGGCCCATCCCACGCGCCATCCCGTGACGCTGTAGGTCTTCGACATCCCATTGATCGTGACGGTTCGCTCGCGCATTCCTTCGAGCGACACCATGGCGACATGCTCGGTCCCTTCGTACAAAATGTGCTCGTAAATCTCGTCGGTAATCGCCAGCACGTCGAACTCGACGCACAGATCGCGAATCAATTCCA
>CAZILJ010000866.1:0-3092 GCA_964539915.1 uncultured Acidobacteriaceae bacterium
CAGATGGAACTCAAAGATTTCGCCGCCCACGTTGCGGAGAAGTTCAATGTGCACAAGATCGAGCCATGGAGCCCGGTCTTCCCCGCCACTGATCCGAAGTATCTGGAACAGTTTCGGGAGGCCGTGGAAAAGGCTCACTCAGCGGTCGTAGACATCGCGGTGGATGGTGGGCACAGCCAATATGCGATGGACGCGGCCGAGCGCCAGAAAGCGGTGACGGCGAGCAACCAATGGGTGGACGTGGGAGCAGCTCTCGGTTCGCCCAGCATTCGCACGCATATTGACGATGCGAAGGATTCAAAACCAGATGTGGGACGAGCAGCGGACACGCTCGCACGCGTGGCGGAATATGCGGCAAGGAAAAATGTGGTCGTCCATCTGGAGAACGACAATCCGGTCAGCGAAGATCCGTTCTTCATCGTGCAAGTGATTGAGAAGGTGAACAGCCCGTGGCTGAGAGCGCTGCCGGATTTTGGTAACTCGGTGGCGGCTCATGATGCGGACTTCGCCTATCGCGCCATCGACGCAATGTTTGCGAATGCATACGGCATCTGTCACGTGAAGGATGGCGAGGTCGATGACCAGGGAAAACCTTCTCACGTGGACTTGGCACGCACTTTCGCTATTCTCAAGAAGCATGGGTACAAGGGATATTGCTCGATCGAATATGATGCGCCGGGCGATCCTTACAAGCCGACGGCAAACTTGGTAGAGCAGACGGTGAAGTTCCTCTCGTAAGCGGGGACAGATTCCTCGCTTCGCTCGGATGACAAACAATTGCGGAGAGATTGATGGCGGGACAAGGCATTCAGCGGCGGGAAGTGTTGCGCATTCTGGGAACTGCAGCGGCGGCGGCTCATTTTCCCGGCTTCAGCAAATGGACGTTCGCCTGCGGCCATATCGGCAATGCGGCCTTGCAGATCAAGCCTGCGGAATACCGCCCGCAATTCTTCACGGCGGCAGAGTTTCCCATGGTGGAGCGGCTGACTGAGATCATTATTCCCAGCGACGGCACGCCGGGCGCGAAAGAAGCGGGGGTCGCGGAGTTTATCGATTTCATGGTGGCCAACGACCCAGACGTGAAGTATGGACTTCGCACCGGCCTGGCGTGGCTGAATGCGCATGCGGAGCAAACCGACGGGAAACCATTCGTAGAGCTGACGCCGGAACAGCAGACTTCCCTGCTCGAACCGCTGGGATTCAAAGACAAGGCGCGTCCCGGCGCGGAGGCGGGCCGACACTTCTTCCGCATGATGCGCAAGTACACAGTGGCTGGCTTTTATACCAGCGAGATTGGATACAAAGAGCTGGATAATCCAGCTCTGAAGTTCTACGCCGAATCGCCAAAGTGTCCGCATCCGGGCGATCCCGAACACGCGGGTCTTTCGTCGGCTCATTCCTGATCAGGGACTACCTTCACGAAACCATGGCCAAACAAATCTACGATGTGATTGTGATTGGAACCGGTGCCGGCGGGGGCATGGCGATCAAGACGCTGTGTGAAGCGGGACTGAAAGTCTGCGCCCTCAACGCCGGACGCAGGCTCGATCCCGAGAAGGATTTCCGCTATCACCGGATGCCATGGGACATGAAGTTTCGCGGGCTTGATGATCCCAAGCGCCTCAGCCAGTCCTTCGGCTACATGGACAACGAGTACACCAAGGCCGCATGGGACCACGAGATTCCTTTTACGGTTGCGCCCGGGACGAAATGGATGTGGCCACGCTGCAACGCGGTCGGCGGTAAGACAAACTTCTGGGGCCGCAGTTCCGCGCGCTTCGGCGAGATCGACTTCCGTGCCGCTTCGCTGGACGGCTATGACGTGGACTGGCCCCTCCCGTATGAAGAGATCAGCCCGTTCTACACCCGGGTCGAGAAAATGATCGGCGTGGCCAGCACGGTTCAGAACCGGCCAAGCAATCCCGATGGCTCGTACTTGCCTCCGTTCAACTTCCGCTGCCTCGATTTCATTCTGGAGGCTGGGTGCAAGAAAGTCGGTGTCCCTTATTTGCCGGATCGTTGCGCGCAGCTGACGCAGCCGCACGAAGGACATCCCGCATGCCATTTCTGCGGAGAATGCACGACGGGCTGCGACGTAGGGGCATTTTTCTCGACACCTTATTTTCTGCTACCGAAGGCGGAGGCGACGAAGAATCTGGAACTTCTCACGAATGCTCTGGCGAAAAACGTCCTCGTCGACGAGAACGGCCACGCGACTGGTGTGGCTTATATCGACCGCAAGACGAGGCAGGAAGTCGAAGTCTATGGGCGCGCGGTGGTCGTGGCCGCGTCGTGCCTCGAATCGGCGCGCATCATGCTGAATTCGAAGTCGCGGCAATGGCCCAATGGAATTGCGAATTCCAGCGGGCAGTTAGGCCGTAATCTTTGCGATCATCTCTACGGCGAGTCGGCACGGGGATATCTTCCGCAATTGGTGGGCCAGCCGAGCTTTCCGGACCACGTGGCTGATAGCACGATCGCATGGATGCCGCGCTGGCAGAATCTGAAAGATCCGCACGAAGAAAAATTCATTCGCGGATATTCGATTTATCCGGACGGCGGTTGTTCGGAGTTCCCATGGTTTGCCAATGAACTCGACGGATTCGGATCGTCGTTCAAGCGAGAAATCAAGCGTCGTTATCCCGCGCCGGTGAGCTTTGGTATCCAAGCGCCTTCTCTTCGCTCCGACACGAACTTCGTGGATCTCGATCCAGAGGTAAAGGATCCGTACGGGATGCCTGTGGCCCGCATGCACTTCGAGTGGGACGAAAACGTGCTGAAGATGTGGGAGCACTCCAAGCAGGTTTGCGCGGAGGTGTTGCGCGCGGCGGGCGGGGTGCTCGAGGGTTCGGGGGAAGCTCCCGAGATTCCCGGCTGGAGCCTGCATGAAACCGGCACATGCCGCATGGGAAACGATCCAAAGAATTTTGTGACGAATCGTTTTGGGCAGACCCACGATGTGTCGAACTTGTACGTGTGCGATGCCAGCGTCTTTCTGAGCTGCACCGACAAGACCACCACGATCAGCATTTTGGCGTTCTCATTGCGCACGTCGGAACATCTGATCGAGAACTTCCGGCGAGGCGAACACA
>CAZILJ010000867.1:0-11639 GCA_964539915.1 uncultured Acidobacteriaceae bacterium
CGATGGCGCGATATTGCTCGATCTCTTGCAGTCCGCTCAATACAGGTTGATCCGTCAGTTCATACAGCTTCTTGCGGCACAGATAATTGTTGCGCCCCTTCATGTAACAGACCGAAAGCCGGGAGCCGGAAGCCGGAAGCCCATTCGCCAGCGCCCGCTCCAGAAAAGGAACATCCTTATAGAAGAGTTGTTCCTGCAGATTCTTGGTGCCTGTGGAGATAATCACGCGCTTACCTGAGCGGATCGCCGGCATCAGGTACGCGAGAGTTTTGCCCGTGCCTGTGCCCGCTTCCACGATCAGATGGCGTTTTTCTGCCAGTGCCTGTTCGACGGCCTGCGCCATCTGCAACTGTCCGCGGCGAAATTCGTACGCCGGGTGTGTGCGCGACAGAACTCCGCCCGGCGCGAAGAATTGATGCAGCGAGGCATCTTTGCCCCTGGGAAGGGCACGGTTTGATGTCGTGGAAGCCAAGAGTCTCTATAATAGCGATTCCTGAAGCTTTCAAGGTAACGGTCCATGTAAGGACGCAAGATGTGGGGACAGCGGCCCTCGGTTATCCGGCCGACTCGAAGAGTCGGCAGCAGTGCCGCGATGCAGAAATCATCGGGGGTCTTACGACCCAAGGACAGCCGAGGGCGGCTTTCCCCGCACGAGCATCGACTTTGACCCAGCCTACTTACAATTCGACCAGCACTCTCGCCACAACCGCCGCCGGCATCCCCACAGTTGCCATCGTGGGACGCCCGAACGTAGGTAAGTCCACTCTCTTCAACCGCATTGTGGGCTCACGGCGCGCAATCGTCGGAGACGAACCCGGCATCACGCGCGACCGCCTCTATGGCGACGCCGAGTGGGAAGGCCGCCAGCTGCGAATTGTTGACACGGGCGGCATTTTGCCCGAAGAAAAAGATCTGATTCCATCGGAGATCTATCGGCAAGCGCGGGTTGCGCTCGACGAAGCCGCGGCCATCATCATGGTGATCGACGGACGTAGCGAGCTCGCCGGCCCTGACCTCGAACTGGTGCGCCTGCTGCGCAAGGCCAACCGACCGCTCTTTGTGGCCGTGAACAAGGTTGATAGCGAGAAGCAGTCGGGGCTCATTGACGATTTCCATCGGCTCGGCGTCAAGCAAATGTTCCCCATTTCTGCGGAGCACGGACGCGGCATCGACGATCTGCTCGACGCTGTGCTGGCGGCCCTGCCCGCAGAACCGGCGCTGGAGTCGGCAGAAGAAAGTAGCGCCGGCGCCCCGCCGGCTGTAGCGGGGGTGTCTCGCCCTCGCAGGTCGAAGCGAGGGGAAGCGGACGAAGTTCCCGCAGAGCCCGCCGCAACCGAAACCGCCCACGAAACCAAGGTCGCCATCATCGGCCATCCCAACGTAGGCAAGTCGACTCTGCTGAACTGCCTCACTTCCTCGGACCGGGCCATCGTCTCGCCCATCCCCGGCACCACGCGCGATGCGGTCGATGAGATCGTCGAACATAACGGACGCCGCTTCCGCTTCATCGACACCGCCGGCATCCGCCGCAAGGGCAAGACCCACCTGATGGCTGAAAAGCTCTCGGTCGTAATGGCACGCAAGCATCTCGAAGGCGCCGACATCGCTCTGCTCGTGATCGACGCGACGGAAGGCGTGAGCCAGCTCGATGCTTCCATCGCCGGATACGCGCACGAGAGTGGGCGCTCCATCATCATCGTAGTCAACAAATGGGACCTGGTGATCAGCGGCAAAGAAAACGCGTCGCGACCCACCAAGGCCGAGCGCATGCGCGAAAGCAAACGTCCTGGAGATCGCGACGCCTACGAGCAGCGCCTGCGCTATGAGCTGAAGTTTCTGAACTACGCGCCCATCGTTTTTGTTTCCGCGCAGAGCGGCAAAGGCACCGAGAGAATCTTCCCGCTGCTCGAAGAAGTTGCCAACGAACGCCGCAAGCGGGTGACTACGTCGCAGATGAACCGCTTCATCGATCGCGTGGACTTCGAACGCGCCTCCGTCCCGGTGCGCCAGCGCGTAAAGATTCTTTACATGACGCAAGCCTCGGTCGCCCCGCCCACGTTTGTGCTCTTTACCAATCGCGCGGTAAAGCTGCATTTCTCCTACCAACGCTTCCTGGAGAATCAGATCCGAGCGGCCTTCGGCTTCGTCGGCACGCCGATCTGGATTAAAAACAGGGCGAGAGATTCATAGAGCGCAAAACGGGTGTGGGGACAGCCGCCCGGCTGTCTAGCCAAGCGCAGCGATGCGCGACAAGATCGAGGAGAATCAGTTCACTGACTCGCGAATGTCGAGTAGAACGTCATCGCCGTAACACTTCGCACCAGATGAAACTCGCGTTACTCCCCCGCGACCATCCCACCCTCAGTCAGCAACCCCACACGTTGCACTCCCGCATGATGAGCACGATCAATTACGTCGGCCACGTATTGGAAATCCAGGTCGGCATCGCCCCGCACGAAGGCCACCTTCTCGGCCCGTTTCAGGTAAATCTGTGCCAGGCGCAAATCCAGATCCTCCCAGCGAACATCTTCCTGATTAATCTTGACCGTCGGCGGCTGACCTTTGGTCGTCCATACCACCTGAATCACAATCGTCGGTGATTGTGTTTCCATCGCCGTCTGCTTCTGATCCGGCTGCGGAATCTGCACCTTCTCCTGGTATTCCTTGTCCATTGCGACCACCAGCATGAACATAATGATCAAGGTCAGCAGCACGTCAATCAGCGGTGTAACGTTAATCTGCGGACCGGACGGACCTCCGCTTGCCATTGAGAAAGCCATGGAAATTTGCTCCTCTCGGCACGCGCGTGTCTGCAACATCAGACACCTCGCCATGCCCGGGAGTTCCTCGGAGTGGCGGAGCGCCGCGTACGTGGCAAATTGCAGGTGGCGGAATCAACGAGTAGGATCGTGCTCGCCCCCAGCGTTCGCGTCACCGGTGAGAGCTGAGTAGAATGAAACCGGAACAAAATAACTACGAGAAAGTTGCGGGAGGACGCTATGAAAAACGCTATGAAACACACCAGCGCTCTTTTTCTGGTCTTGGCAGCGACGGCAGTTTTCGCTCAGGATAAGAATCCAGTCACCTCGGTGGCCAAGGAAATCTTGCCGCACCAGCAAAAGAACCTGGTGGCCGCAGTCCAAGCGATGCCCGCCGACAAATTCAACTACAAGCCCACCGAACAGCAGATGACCTTTGGCCATCTCGTGCTGCACATCATCGGAGCGAACAACCACCTGTGCTCGACGATTGGAGACGTACCCGAGGTCAAGGCGGCACCACTGAAAGAATCCGACGACAAGGATAAGCTGGTGGCGGCGTTGAAGGCGAGCTTCGAGTTCTGCAGTATCGCGCTCGCTAAAGTGGACGACTCCAAGCTCGGCGACGAAGTCGAACTCTTCGGTGGTCACAAGGGACCACGCGCATTTGCCGTGATTGCGCTCACCAATGACTGGGCCGACCACTACAGTTCCGCAGCGATGTACCTGCGACTGAACGGAGTGCTGCCGCCGACCGCGCAGCCGAAGAAGTAGCAGTCCGCAGTTGGCCGTTAGCACTTAAGCCGCTGGAGTTTTCGGGAAGTCATTCCTGACCTTGCCCGCTCAACGCCAATTGCTAACTGCCAAGTGCTACTTGATCTGCACGAGTTCATTCGGCGAGGAGGCGGCCATTGCCGGGGCAGCATGCTGCGGGGCACGCCAGGAATCGAAGATTGAAACCTGATGTACGCACGAGACCGTGCAGTGCGGGGCGCAGGATTTTTCGTTCAGGTATTCGCGGCGGAGGTCGTCGCGTGTGTAAGTCGCCAGCGGGACCCCAGGATATCCGCGCTGTTGCGAGCAGTAGTGAACCAATCCGTTTTCGCAAATGTAGAGGTAGCGTCCACCGGCGCGACAACGCCAGTCGTTGGGCAAGCCTTTTGCGATGTTTTCCTGGAACGCATGAATGCGTGTGAAGCTGCTCTTCTCCAGAGCTTGCATCTCGTGATAGATGCGGCGTTCTTCGCCTCCGAGCGGCTGCAACTGGCCGCTGCCATCGTGAATAATTCCGATGGTCGAAGTGAAACCAAGCTCCACGGCGCGCTTTCCGATCACGAGCGCATCTTGCGGATGCGAAATGCCGCCACCCACCACGGAATTTATATTCACGTGAAAGTCCGCATGCTCGGCGAGCAATTGCAATTTCTTGTCGAGAACCTTCAGACTCTTCTTCGATACTTCGTCGGGATTCACGTTGTCGATGGAGATTTGCAGCCACTCCAGCCCGCCACGATTCAAGCGCTTGATCCGTTCAGCCACGAGCAGATAACCGTTGGTGATGAGCCCAGCGATCATGCCATTGGCCCGGATGCGGCGGATCACGTCATCCAGCTCGGGATGCATGAGAGGCTCGCCGCCAGAAATGGTTACAACCGCTGTGCCCAGAGAGCCCAGCTTATCGATCCGACGGTACATTTCGTCGATCGGCACCGGCTTGGAGAAATCGTCGAACTCGTTGCAATACGTGCACGCTAAATTACAGCGCCGCATCGGTATGATGTGCGCGAGCAGCGGATGGTCCGTCGAGGCGAGCGCGCGAATCGCCATGTTGGCTCCCCGCAGGTTGCGGTGCAGAGCCTTGGCGCGGCGCCGCACCTTTGTAATGAGAGTTGGCATAGAAGGTATTACTATTACAACACAGGCATAGTCGCTGCGGGTGCGCCCTAACAGTGTCTGGCAGATTCTGCGGGTCGAACAGCCACCTGGAGACAGCCACCTCGGCGTCCGGCGGGACTCTGGGCCTACCAAGTGCGATTACTACTCGCCGGTAGCACTCCCATTCAGCGACACGTTAAGGTCAAAGGCGAAGCCAACCCGTACGATCTTGCCGCAGATTGAAATCGAAATACTTCTCCCGATAGAGCTCCAACACCCGCTCCAACACCGCCACCGGCACCCGCTTCGGCGAAGGCTTGCCTCGCCTCCGGTCAAACAGCCCGCGAAAGCCGCCCTCCTCGTAACGTTCCCCCCCACCGCCGCATGTGCCGGTCGCTGATGCCAATGATCTCCGCCGCCTGAAACCACGTAATCTTCTTCGCCATTGCCTGCAACATCACTTCCTGTACTTTCATCGCCCGCTCCATCGCGGCCCTCAAGTAAGATTCCATGCTTCGCATGGTCTCCTACTCTCGCCGCCCGCAAAGCGGACATATCGTGTGCTAACTCAACCGGACATATCATCTGCTACCGACAAGCTGTCCGTTTCTGCTGTCCGTTTCTGCTTGCCACAAATGGTGTTTGATGGTAAAGTACGCTCCTTTCTCGACGCGCCGCTTCGGGAGGTCCCCCATGTCCCACCGTTTTTTGTTCCTGCCCTTGGTCTTTCTGATCGCATCCCTGTGTCTGTTCGGCCAAGGTACTCAACTGCAAATCACTAACGCGAGTCTACCGCATGGCCAACAAGGAAACATCTACAGCGAAGTATTCAACGTGACGGGGGGCGCCACTCCGTACAGGTGGAAGATCTCCGCGGGCACCATTCCTCCAGGAGTCACGATGAATGGGAACGGGAATTTCGTCGGCACGACTGAACGCGCCGGCTTGTTTAACTTTACCGTGACGGTCACGGATGCCCGCGGTAACGCTGCCAGCGGTAATTTCAGCCTCAGCGTGGCTCCAGCCACTGGGTATGATGGTCCAGCACGATTGCCGATAACGACTGTCGCCAGCTCGATGGCGGATACACCGGCCCCAGGACCCGTCATCAGCGTTGACGCTGGCGGCGATGTGCAAGCTGCGTTGGATGGTGCCCATTGCGGTGACACAATCAGACTGCAAGCTGGCGCGACCTTTACAGGAACCTTCCGATTTCCTGCCCTGGGCTGCGACAAAAACCACTGGATCATCGTGCGCACCAGTGCTCCCGACAGTACCCTGCCGGCAGAGGGACATCGTCTCACGCCTTGCTATGCGGGAGTGCCCACGCTGCTTGGGCGTCCTCACTTCCGATGCACAAATCCTCAGAATGTGCTTGCAAAGCTGGTTGCGGCATCAGTCATCGGCCCCGTGGTCTTCCAGGCTGGAGCCAATCACTACCGGCTGACCGGATTGGAAATCGTGCGAATGGCCGGGACCAACACCGCACAGGCTTTGCTATCGGTCGAACACGGAGGCCAGGCAGCTCAAATCGTGCTGGATCGGAGCTGGTTGCACGGGAACGCAGAGGGTGAGACCAAATTTGGTTTTAACCTCTCGGGCACGAAGTACGTGGGCATTGTGGACTCTTACTTCAGCGATTTTCACTGTTCGGCGTTGGGACCGTGCCTCGAAGCGCACGCGGTGTGGGGAGGTGCAGGTGATTATCAAGATGGTCCTTACAAGATTGAGGATAACTTTCTGGAAGCCTCGGGCCAAGCCATCTTTTTTGGCGGAGCGCCGGCGACCGCAACTCCGACCGACATCACAATTCGCTTCAACCACTTTTTCAAGCCGTGGCAATGGATGAAGGGGAACTTGCCGTTTCAGGGTGGGTCATCGGGCTTTCCCTTCATCGTTCGGCACGCTCTGGAACTCAAGAATGCGGTTCGGGTGCTGGTGGAAAACAACCTGATTGAGAACGTCTGGGGAGGTTTTGGCGAGGCTGGCACTGCCATACTCCTGACTCCTAAAAACCAGCATACATTTTCAGGAAACAACGTCTGTCCGACCTGCGAGGTCACCGATGTCACCATCCGATACACTCGCATCTCCCATGCGAGTGGTGGCTTCGAGATAACAACGGCCCTTTCGGATGGGCCGGGTGGAGCCCCCGCCAAAGCAGGCGCTCGCTTCAGCATTCACGATGTTGTAATAGATGACATTAGCGGAAACTATCTTGGGTCGGGGAGGTTGTTTGAAGTGGGAAACTGGTGGCCGAGTAATCCACTGAATACAATCACTATCAATCACATCACAGGTTTCCCGGATCCCGCAGACGGGATCCTCCTCCTGCATAACGTGATCTCATATCCAGAGATGTACGGTTTTGTCTTTACCAACAACATTGTCACATCGGGCAAATACCCCGTATGGAATACGGGTGGTGGCCGTGCGAGTTGTGCGTACGCGGACGTTCCACTTACAAGCTTGAAGAATTGCTTCACTTCATTCAAATTCGCGAACAATGCTTTGATCGCCGACCCGTCTCAGTATCCCCCATCATCATGGCCGGACCGCAACATGTTTGTGGAGGACATGCAGAGCATCGGTTTTCGATCCAGCGTCGAAGGAAACTACCAACTCTACCCAACCAGTCCCTATAAGAACCGCGGCACGGACGGTAGGGATCTGGGGGCTGACATTGTTGGCCTGAACGAAGCTCTTAAAGGAGTCGAATAAGTTCTGGGTTTTACTTCCGGGCCGCAGACACTCACCTAAGTCTATGACCATCGCCGACTAACTGTGGCGGTATGATGTGCGCGAGCAGCGGATGGTCCGTCGAGGCGAGCGCGCGAATCGCCATATTGGCTCCGCGCAGGTTGCGGTGCAGAGCCATGGCGCGGCGCCGCACCTTTGGAATGAGAGTTCGCATAGAAAGTATTACTATTACGATACAGGCATAGGCGCTGCGGGTGCGTCCTAACAGTGTCTGGCAGATTCTGCGGGTCGAACAGCCACCTGGAGACAGCCACTCGGCGTCCGGCGGGACTCTGGGCTTACCTTCGGCACTCGCGAATCTTGGCGCTCGTGTGCGATTAAGTCCTTTTTCTGCTGCAAAGTTCGCAAAAGATTGCGCCAAGAGAAGGCAAAGCGGCAAAGCCGCCGCGTCCCCTACGCAATTCTCTTCCAAACGCATTACACTATTAGGTCGCAATCTGCGCGGCCCCATCCGCCTGTGCGCCATGTCATTCCTCGAGGAAGGCCATCATGTCTGTGAACAGTTTCGACAGCCGCTCTACCCTCAAAGTGGGCAACAAAGAATACGAAATCTACCGTCTTAACGCTCTCGATAAACAGGGAATTTCCACCGCGCATCTTCCCTTTTCTCTGCGCATCCTGCTCGAGAACCTGCTGCGCACCGAAGATGGCCGTAACGTCACGAAAGAAGAAGTGCGCGCACTGGCCAATTGGAACAGTCAATCGAAACCGAACAAAGAAATCGCCTTCACGCCCAGCCGCGTGCTGTTGCAGGATTTCACCGGCGTCCCCTGCGTGGTCGATCTCGCTGCCATGCGCGACGCCATGCAGACCTTAGGTGGCGATCCTGCTCTGATCAATCCTCTGCAACCGGTCGAACTGGTCATCGATCACTCCGTACAAGTCGACGAGTTCGGCACTTCCAACGCCTTCGAGGTCAACGCGCTGCTCGAATTCCAACGCAATAAGGAGCGCTACTCGTTTCTGCGCTGGGGCCAAACCGGGTTTCGTAATCTCGCCATTGTCCCGCCCGACACCGGCATCGTGCATCAGGTCAATCTCGAATACCTCGCCCGGGTCGTGTTCATTCACGAGTCCACCGGCAAGCGCATCGCCTACCCCGACACCCTGGTCGGCACCGACAGCCATACCACCATGATCAATGGGTTGGGGGTGCTGGGATGGGGTGTGGGAGGTATTGAGGCAGAGGCGGCGATGCTGGGGCAGCCGGTATCGATGCTCATTCCGTTGGTGGTGGGAGTGAAGCTGACGGGGCGGTTGCGCGAGGGCGCGACTGCGACGGATTTTGTACTTACGGTCACGGAGATGTTGCGCAAGCACGGAGTTGTTGGAAAGTTCGTCGAATACTTTGGACCGGGGTTGCGCGACCTGCCGCTGGCGGATCGGGCAACGATTGCGAATATGTCTCCGGAGTACGGCGCGACCTGTGGAATTTTTCCCATTGATAAAGAAACGTTGAAATATCTGCGGCTCACCGGACGCAGCGAGGAGCAGATTGCGCTGGTCGAGGCTTACAGCCGCGAACAGGGATTGTTCCACGACGACAAAACGCCGGAAGCGCAATACTCGGAATTGCTCACGCTTGATCTTGCGACGGTCGAGCCCAGTCTAGCCGGGCCGAAGCGGCCGCAGGACCGCGTGGTGCTGTCGCAGGCCGGCGAGTCGTTTCAGAAAGCTCTGCCTTCTCTCATTAAACCAAAATCCGCGACGAAGACTGCGACGCCTTCTGGAGCGAAGTGGGAGCAGGAAGGGGGCAGCCCCGTTGCGATTGGCGTGGAAGATCCGAACGTTCATGAGCATGTGCCGGCATCAGTAAAGGACGCGCTCAAACACGGAAGCGTCGTCATCGCGGCCATCACTTCGTGCACCAATACTTCGAATCCTTCGGTTCTCATTGCGGCGGGTCTACTCGCAAAGAAAGCAGTCGAAAAGGGGCTGTCTGTTCCGGCTTGGGTGAAGACGTCGCTGGCTCCGGGATCGAAAACGGTAACCGATTATCTGGCGAAGGCCGGATTGACTCCGTATCTCGAGAAGCTGAAATTCCACCTTGTGGGATATGGATGTACCACATGCATCGGCAACTCGGGACCGCTGCCCGCCGAGGTTTCGCAGGCGATTGATGACAAAGAACTGGTGGTCGCGTCGGTCCTTTCGGGGAACCGCAACTTTGAGGGACGCATCAATTCCGAGGTACGCGCCAACTATCTGATGTCGCCGCCGCTCGTAGTGGCGTTTGCGTTGGCGGGGCGCATTGACATCGACCTACGCAAGGACGCGATCGGCAACGGCAGAGACGGGCAACCGGTTTACCTGGCTGACATTTGGCCATCGCAACGCGAGATTGAAGAGACGATGCAGCAGTCGATTACTTCGGAAATGTTTACGAAGTCGTATGCTGGAGTATTCGACGGCGACGAGCGCTGGCGCGGACTGTCGGTTCCCAAGGGCCAGACCTACGCCTGGGACAAAGATTCCACATACATCCGGCGCGCTCCGTATTTCGACGAGATGTCAGTGAGGCCTGCGCCGGTGCACGACATCAAGAAGGCGCGCGTGCTCGCGGTTCTGGGCGACAGCGTCACCACCGATCACATCTCTCCCGCTGGATCGATCAAGAAAGATAGCCCTGCCGGAAAATATCTGCAAGAGCATGGCGTGAAGCCGGCTGATTTCAACTCGTACGGCTCGCGCCGCGGCAATCATGAAGTGATGGTGCGTGGCACGTTCGCCAACGTGCGACTGCGCAACAAGCTGGTCGCGACCGAAGGCGGGTACACGCGGCACTTGCCCACTTCGACTGAAATGTCGATTTTTGATGCCTCAGAGCTATATCGCGCCGCGGGCACACCACTCATCGTTCTCGCCGGCAAGGAATATGGCTCAGGCTCGTCGCGCGACTGGGCGGCCAAGGGGCCGGCTTTGTTGGGGGTACGCGCCGTCATCGCGGAAAGCTACGAACGCATTCACCGCTCGAATCTCGTGGGGATGGGCGTTCTGCCGCTGCAGTTTACTGCGGGTTTGAATGCAGAGTCGCTCCAGCTGACGGGAGAGGAAGTGTTCGACATCAGCCGCATACGCGACGTGGTCGAACACTTTGTCGCTGGCCGCGAAGTGAAAGTGCGCGCCACGACGAAGGGAAAGCCTGAAATTGAGTTCGACGCGCTGGTCCGCATCGATACACCCCAAGAGGCGCTGTATTACACGAACGACGGAATTCTGCAATACGTGCTGCGGCAGTTGCTCGCAACGAAACCGCAAACCGTGGGCGTGTAGGGTTCCGACAATCGAAACAATCATGTCTCAAAATCGAGACGGCGGAGCCAGAGCTAGAGATCGGCAATTTATTTTTCATCCGTCCGGATAAGCAACCAGGCACGGCTTACATTCTTTCCAGCGACTGCAACTTCGCGTACTCGGCCTTGGCTTCTTCCAAGATTGGGATGTCGGGGTCGGCATCTTTCCAGAGGGTGAGGAAATCTTTGTAAGCGGCGAGCGCCCTTACGCGGGCAGCATTGGCATCCGGCCCCCGAGCAGTCTTCGCTTGCAGAGCGTTGGCACGCGCAACGCCCAAATGCGCCAGCGCTCCAGTCCAGCAGTTACCGACGACGCCGCTGTGGTCGAGAATCTTCTGAAACGCGGCGGCGGCAGCATTGCCCTGGCCGGCAGCCAGGTATGCTTTTCCACTCACATACGCTGGATATAAGCACCCAACATCCTTGCCGAACTCGATCGGTGAAGCCGCCGCCTGCAATTCAGTCAGGGAAAGGCCTGAGTCTCGTCGGCTGAGCGCCAGCTGTGCGCGAATCGCCGGCAACCATAGCGACTGGATCTCGGTATCCAGCGGAAAGCGCCTGTCCAGGTCCTCGGCCAAGGATTCGGCTCGCGCCGTTTCGTCCGTCATCGCAAGTGCAAGTGCCGCTTCGGCTGCGAGGCGTCGACTTGCGGGAGCCAGCCTTAACGCCTCGATCGCGGACTGTTTAGCCTCCACAGCATTACCATAAGCCGCCTCGCGCAAAGCGGCATTGATCTGATACACTGCGCCATCTTCTATATTGTCCACCCGTATGGCGGAGTCAACCGCTCGCCTGGTGAGCACCCGCGCTTCCCTCGTATGACCGCCATACGCCTCGGTGTCGGAAGCGTACGCAAGTCCATAGTTTTCGTACACCGGTTGGCCCGCGAACCAGTGTTGCTGTTCTGCCATCCCAGCGGAATCCGCCGCAAGAAAGGCGAGCGCGTAGAGAT
>CAZILJ010000868.1:0-2465 GCA_964539915.1 uncultured Acidobacteriaceae bacterium
ACGCCCACCCTCCTTCAGCGATTCTCCGGGATCGACCCGGGAGGCGTACCACGCCGGCGCGCAGCCAAATAGCACTCCGGCAATGCTGGTCGCAGCCAGCGCTACGACCAGAACATGAATGTCCAACCGGAAGTTGGCTTCAGACGGCAAGATGCCTTCGGGCACGATGGTAAGAATCGCGCGCAGCAATCCCACGCCGAGTCCGATTCCAAGCGCTCCGCCGATCAGAGCCAGAACCAGGCTCTCCGTAAGAAACTGATAGAAAATGTGTCCGCGACTGGCTCCGACCGAGCTTCGAATCGCAATTTCCCGCAGTCGCGCCGCTCCCTTTGCCAACAGCAGATTCGCGATATTGACGCACGCAATTACCAGCACGAATCCCACGGCGCCCAGAAGCAACCACAAGTTGCGGATGCGCTCGCGCGGAAGGAAATCATTCTGCAGCGGTTCGACCGAAGCGCCCCACCCTTTATTAGAGTTCGGATAGGCGGCGGCAATGTGCGCCGTGACCGCATCCATATCGGCTCGCGACTGTTGAATCGTGACACCTGGTTTGAGCCGGCCCATCGCCAGCAGCCAGTGGTAATCGTGATTAATCTGTTCGGGGCGGAAAGCCAGCGGCGCCACCAGTTCAAAATCAAAACGGTCGCCAATCCCCGGCGCCAATACTCCGACAACGGTATAGGGTTCGCCGTTGATTCGCATTGGCTGGCCAACGATTGCTTGATTCGAACCCAGGCGGTTCCAAAGTTTGTGCGTCAAAATGACTGCGTGATCGCCGCCCGGTATCCCTTCCTCGGGACGGAAGTCCCGTCCCATCAGGAACGGCAACCCCTGCATATCGAAAAATCCGGGCGTACAGCGCATGCCGTCGAGTTGCTCGGGCTGTTCCTGAGTCGACACATTGAAACTTCCGCCAGTCCACGCCCCCAGTTGCTGAAAGGTTTTGTTCTGCTCCTTCCAGTCGAGAAAGTCTCCCGCTGACATACCGTTGTTGTGCCCGTTTACCTTCGACCAAACCATCACCAGTTGTTCGGAATGGGGATACGGCAACGGCGCGAGCAAAACGGCATAGACCACCGTGTAGATGGCTGTAGTCGCTCCAATGCCAAGCATCAGAGTGGCAATCACTGCAGCCGTCAGGCCCGGATTCTTGCACAACATCCGCAAGCTGTAGCGAAGATTCCCGATCAGAATTCGCACGTTTCCACCTCGATCAGCAAGAATCATTTCTGGAAACTGTCGCGGTGACGGGTGCGGCCGCTCTGGAAGCGCTTACCGAACTAAGAATCGAAAGCAAAACAAAACATCCGCGCCAGAACCGGAATATCCTTCACCTTTAACGACCTTGGCTACACTCTCGGTGCCAATCGTCACGGCGCGAGTCGTGCTGAAAAGAATTGGCTTAGCGCGTGGCGCCAAACTCCAGCACTTGTCGCCCTGTCCGAATGCGAAATCTCGTGTCCGTTCCCGAACACACGCCGCGGAGGGCTTCTCAAGTAAAACACCCTCTAGATTGAGCGCAGGGCATTCGCTGGATCCGCAGAAGCTGCTCGCCTCGCGGGAATCGCCGCGGCGAGCAGAGCCATCAGCATCATGATCACAACACCTGCCAGGTAGTTCAGAGGATCGGTCGCGCTGACCTCGAAGAGGAAGGAAGTGACGAGCCGGGACGCAGCCAGCGAACCGACCACGCCGATCCCGCATCCGAGCAGCGCCAGTTTCGCGCTCGACGCAAGCACGAGTCGGGCAATCCTCGTGCGCTGTGCGCCGAGCGCCATGCGAACCGCAATCTCGTGAGTGCGCAGCGAGACAGAGAGGGCCACGACACTATAAATGCCTGTGATGGCGAGCAGCAGAGCCCCCACGGCAAACGTCGTGATGAGGTCAGTGTTGAAACGTCGCGGCGCTTCGTTGTTCGATAAGGCCTCGTCCATTGTCTGCACCTGTTGCAATGCCAGCAATGGATCGACCTCCGCTACGGCATAACCCACGGTTTGAGTCATCTGTTCGGGAGGAAGGGATGAACGAAGGGTAATGAATCCACTGACGGGATCGGTGAGTTTTCCGGCGGGTTCAATGCCGTGGAGAGTGGCGGGTTGCTCCGCAGGCGTGTACCACTGGTCGTCGCTGGGCTGATCGCGAGAGCCCATCTTGGTATCGGCGACGACGCCAACCACTGTTGCCCAGGGCAGAGCTTGCTTCGGGCTGCCAACGTGCATGCGCTTGCCAACGGCCCGTTGGCCAGGCCAGGAATGTTTCGCCATCGACTGGTTGATGATCACGACGAGGGGTGTGTCGGCGCGGTCGTCTTCGGTAAAGTACCGGCCATCGAGCAGCGGAATGCCCATAGAGCGAAAATAGTCGCCGTATGTGGTCGCGAACATGGCGAATTTCAGCTTCCAATCTGGGGCGGGTTCGCCCTCGATCGTGAATGCGGTTTCTCCGAAACCGCCGGATTCGGG
>CAZILJ010000869.1:0-1643 GCA_964539915.1 uncultured Acidobacteriaceae bacterium
AACGAGCTTGGAGTCGAACGCGCCGCATTGATGGCCGACACCACCCTGGAAATCGTTACCGGGGGGGAACTCGCCGCCACCGACCAGCTCTATCGGGAAATGCGCACGAAATTAGAAGCCATGGGCCCGGTCAACATGATGGCCCTTGAGGAGTACAAAGAAACCGCCGAGCGGCACTCGTTCCTTGAAACCCAGCGCAAGGATTTGATCTCTGCGATTGAGAACACTACGGCAACGATTCGTGAGATCGATCAAATCTCGCGGCAGAAGTTTGAAGAGGCTTTTGCCAGGATCAACGAGAACTTCCAAACCACCTTCAAGAAGTTGTTCGGCGGAGGGCACGCTTTCATGAAGCTCACCGACGAAGAAAACAGCGCCGAGAGCGGCATCGACGTCGTGGCCTCGCCTCCCGGCAAGCGTCTGCAGAGCGTGCTGCTGCTCTCCGGCGGGGAAAAGGCTCTCACTGCGCTGGCTCTGCTGGTTGGCATCTTCCAATACGCGCCCAGCCCGTTCTGCATCCTCGACGAAGTCGACGCCCCGCTCGATGAAGCCAACATCGGCCGGTTCACCGAACTGGTCAAGGAAATGAGCGTGCAGACCCAGTTCGTACTCATCACCCACAGCAAGAAAACCATGAGCATCGCTCCCGTGCTTTACGGGGTGACCATGCAGGAGCCCGGTGTCTCGAAGTTGGTTTCCGTGCGCTTCGGCGGGGCCTGAGTCACTCCGGTTTGGGGGCAGGTGGTTGCGGAGCTTCCTATTTCGCTCGAACAATTGCTCGGCGAGCAAGGCAGCGGCCATTGACCGAGCCAGTTATCCACGTCCATCCTCAGCTTTTCCACAAGCCTGCAGGTCGGAACGCCTTATCCCGCCGCCCTTCTCGTGCATTCCTTCCCTGTCAACATCTTTCGGGTGAACAAATTAACCGGCGCATTCCGCCGGGTGATCAGAATCGTTGACATTTTTTTCTGACCAGCTAGAATACGCCTCGCCTCTTACCTGTAAAATTTCCTTATGAGCCCCGAACTTCTCGATTCCGTTCTCTTACAAACTGACATCCCTGATCTCCCCCTTTACGCCAGCGGCAAAGTACGCGACGTGTACAAGGTCGGCGACCAGCAACTGCTATTCATCGCCACCGATCGGATTTCCGCCTTCGACTACATTCTGGCCAGCGGAATCCCTCACAAGGGACAGGTGCTCAGCCAGATTTCGTTGTTCTGGTTTGATTACCTCGCCGACATCGTCCCCAACCACCTGGTTACGGCCGATGTGGACCAATACCCGCCCGCCGTCCGCAACTACGCCGACCAATTGCGCGGACGCTCCATGCTGGTCGAGCGTGCCGAAATGTTCCCCGTGGAGTGCGTGGTACGCGGCTACATTTCCGGTTCTGCCTGGAAGGAATACAAAGCCACCGGCAAAGTCTCTGGCATCCAACTGCCGGAAGGCCTGAAAGAATCCGACGCCTTTCCCGAGCCCATCTTCACGCCGTCCACCAAAGCCACAACTGGCCATGACGAGAACATTTCGTTCGACCAGATGTGCGCGATCGTCGGCGTAGAGACCGCCAGTCATCTTCGCGATCTCACGCTGCGCGTTTACAAGAAAGCCGCTGCCTACGCTCTCAATCGCGGCATCAT
>CAZILJ010000870.1:0-7203 GCA_964539915.1 uncultured Acidobacteriaceae bacterium
AACGAGACCCGAGAAAAGGAACTAGTGCTCGATAAAAATTGGCCGTTCGAAGGCGAAGGAGAAACGGTGAAGCAGGAGGACGGCCCTCCACAAAAGTAAGCATTGAAATTGGGGCTACGTTCGGGCAACGGTTGTTTGGATGGATAGGTCCGTCGAGTCCCGGCCTGGCATGGAGTGGAGCAGACCGGCGGAGTAGCGGTTGCCCTCAGGTGGCGCAGGCCTTCAGGCCTGCGATTAGGATGCCGAGAAGGACGGGCTTTAGCCTCTGAGTTCCTCGCTGGCTGAAGCCTCTTTCCCTCACCGTTCGTTCCAAGCGCTGAAAGCGCGGCGCCACCCAAATCAGAACTCATCACACCGAAAATTTAGGATTCCCCTCAAGAATCTGCATCTCGAGTTTTGGCGCTTCGCTTTTTTTCCAAAGGGCCGTTCGACATCGGGCGCGATAGCTGAGAGGACCTCCATCCGGACGGTCGCTACGTTCGACGGGTCGAGGAATGCAGACGAACTCAGTCTCGAGGAATTCACTGGTTGCGTGAACCACCGAGTAACCATGGCCTCCCATGTCGACGAACGAAACGTGCGGCGACAAATCAGGGTTGGACAGCGCCCTGGCTTTGGCGATGTCGCCACTGTTCGCATACTCGAGACAAGAACGCACCCCATGCCGAACCGTCAGATTCAAGGTTGGCTGCGGAGCCCGGTCGGCGGGTCCTTGTCCAACGTAGAGTGATCGCAAAGGATGGTCTTTCGGCAAGACATGTTCCAGAGCTTCAACGACCGTTGGCGCCGAGATGGAGCCGGTCACAAAAGCAATCCCGACCGGCACGAAGGGCTTTGGAGGGAGGCTCTTCGCCGCCAGCCCCGCCCAAAAGCTATGGCGATCTCCGGCCACCGTGGCAAAACCAGTGATGCCGTTGGCTTCGATAAAATCATAGATCTCTCCGCGCTCCACATACGCCGTAGCGTGATCTCCTCCTGGGAAAATAGCGTAACCGGTTTCGGGCCACGGCTTGCCCGTTCCCTGCGGCAGGTTTTGCAGATCGGCGCGCATGTCAAGAGTGGCGGTCGTATTGCCCCAAATCTTCCAAGTCGCTTTCGAGTTGCGAAGGCGTTCCAAAAACCAGGCCCTCTGCTCAGCACCAAGAATGGTTTGCGCGGGCTTGTCTTTGCAGAAATTTGCGATCTCCACGCTCCCGAAGCGGATCGAGGCCGGCGGCCGACCGCCATTGTAGGTTCGTCCCCCATCCAGGATTTCCATAGCACCTTCCGGAATGAGCTCAGGAAAGTCATCGCTCGAAAGAGGTTTTGCCTCGGGCTGATCGGTCGGCTCCTCGGAACGATAGGTGCGCTGATCGGTGACGATGAGCTCGACGTTGCGGCCCCACCGCAACGCGCGGTAGCCCTTGAGGCTGCCGATGGCGGCCAGATTGTTCGGTTCCTGCCCCAGGCCGTGTTCATCAAACCGGGTCACGGGCGTATCCACAACCTGCGGAGGATCGAACCGTTCGAGCGACGGCCCGCTCGGTTTCGTGATTCGCGCCGGCTGATATTCGAAAAACGCCTGATTGGCCGCCACTTTGCGGGTCTGCGCCGGAAACGTTTTTCCTTCAAATCTTTGCAGAGACTGCCAGCCGAGCCAACTGAACTCGTGGTTGTCCCACATATTGACGAAGGGCCAGCGTGCCCGTGCGTCCTGAAGATCGGGATCACTCAAGTAGCCGCGATAGACGGCGCGATAGTCTTCCACCGTCGTGGGGACATGAAAGTCGCGAATCTTCTCGCCATGCGGATAGCGGACGATATCTCGCAGCCGGCGATCGTACATGCCCTGCGGACGATCCTCCGGGTACCAGACAATTTCGTAGATAAAGTCGCCGAGATGCAGTACGAAGCCGATTCGATCCGCTTCGGGAGCGCGCTCATCCTCGAAGATCATGCGGCGGTAGGCGTTCTGGGCTCCGTCGTTCGCATTCTGGCAACTTACGAAAACAAAACGTACGGGTCTCGCGTCGTCTACCTCTGGCGCAGTGATCGTCCTGCCCACGCGGCTGCCATGACCTTCGGAATCGGCGAAGCGGTACCAGTACACACGGTTCGGCTTCAGCCCCCCAACCAGCACCCGGCAGGTCCAGTCGGATGCGGCGGAAATCGGAGCCGTAGCCGTCGCCACAACCCGGGTGAATAACTCATCTTCGGCGACCTCGACGTTCAGCTTCCCAGCCAGTTTTTCGCCGACCGGCGGACGGCGCGTCCATACCAGAACGCTGTTGCTATCCGGATCTCCCGATGCCACTCCTTCGGGAAAAAGATCGCGCCGTTCGCGCCATACACGGTGGTAGTTCTTCCCGAGCGGACTGCCCCACGCCGCCGTGGCGCCCATGGCAGCCGCCACTGCGAGAAAAGCGCGTCTGCTGATTCGGGACATCGGTTCCTTAATCTTTCTGACCCAAAACTCTCCGCCGCTCAGTCTACGCCGATCCGTCGCAGGGTCCAGCCGATATTTATGGTTCTCTGCGCAGGTCGAAGGTCGTTGTCGTGTTGCTCTCCTTGCTCTCGAAAACAACCTGAATCACCTTCCCGCCCGCTACGACAGACATACGCTTAACCGCAACCACTTTCCCGTTCCGCTTTGAAGTTAGTTCGACCATCTTTGGGCCTAAGAGCTTTGCGGAGACCATCGTGGCACCAGGATCGTCCTCAACGGGATAGTCCTTACCATCGAACTTCGCGTTGAACTTTTCGCCGAGAGGGGTCTCCGCACTGAATCCGTTCTCTGTGCATCTGTATCTGCTGATCGAACCGTTTCTGGATCGATTGGTTTTGTAAGCTTGCCAGGAACCGGAAATGGCGTGAGCGCCTATCGGCCCTTCTTCGATTCTTCGATTGCGAGTCTCCATCGTGACAGTCTCTACTTCAGTCGTGTCCTTCACCAGTTGCGTCAGAGTACGTCCGTCGGGAGAAATCGCATCGACTTCTGTGAACATGATCTTTCCGGCTTTCTTGGCGATGATTTCAACTGTGGATTCATTCACGACCTGAACATTCACAGTGTCCCAATAAGCCGTCTCTCGAACCTTGTGATCATCCCCGTCTGCCTTGATTTCAATGTTCGCGATGCAACCAGAACAATGCAACACGCCTCTGGTCAGCGAATACACTGCTGGCTTCTTCGGAAGCGGCGGGAAGAACCGCCACGTACCATCGAAAGGGCTTTGGCCAAATGCTGCCGGAGAAAAGAGCAACAGAACCATTAGCCTATTCATAAGATGGTTATAAATTCTAAGTCCTCTGACTGGAATATCTGCCCTCGCAGCTGTTCAGGTCGTTGGTTTTTTCCGCTTTTCTCGTCGAGCGAGTAATTCCAGAGATCCGCGGTGGTATAGAACCTGGCATAGAACAGAATTGATTCCACTTCAGAGGCCGAGCGACGCCGCAGCAGTCGGCAGCCCAAATAGCTCGGCAGTCTTTAATCCTTAATCTTTAATCTTTAATCTTTAAATCCTTAATCTTTAATGTCTAATCTGCTATATAGCACATGTTGATCTCTCGGCATCCACTCTCGATAAACATTAAGCCCTTGCTCATTCCGCTATATAGTTCTATACTTCGCCGGTTCGTAATTTACGAAGTACTGGAGACGTTTGCCATGTCGAAGATTTTTTCACTGCGCTCCTGCCGATTGGGTTTGATCACCTTGTTGACGCTCGTCGCGTCGGTTCCCTCCTTCGCACAAGACAAGATTCTGGGCGGATATTTTGAAGAGTGGAGTATCTATTACGCCGGATACAACATTGCGAATCTGCAGCAGAATGGGGTCGCCGGAAAACTCACCCACCTGATGTACGCCTTTGCCAACGTGACCACAACTCCGGCGCCCGGGTGCGCCATTGCCGATACCTGGGCCGACTATCAGAGTCCCTATCTTCCGAGCGTAAGCGGCGTTGCCTACACCGCTCCTCTCTTTGGGAACTTCGCCGCGATTCAACAACTCAAGCAATTGAATCCCAAGCTCAAGGTTTTGATGTCGATCGGCGGTGCGTCCGCAGCGAACACTGCAGCTTTCGTGGCTGCCGCCAGCACGCAAGGCGGACGTCAAGCGCTCGCTGCCTCGTGTATTGATCTCTTCGTGAATGGCAACATTGCTCCGGGAGTTACGGCCCCCGGCTTGTTTGATGGCTTCAACATCGATTGGGAGTTCCCCGCCGCAACCGACACCCAGAACTTCACCGCCCTGCTGGCGGAGTTCCGCAGCCAACTAAAGGCCCTGACGAAAATCACGGGCAAGAAATATGTGATGTCGTTCGACGGGCCGGCCGGCTCTCAGAATTACGTCAACATCGATCTGCGCAAGGCCGCCCGACAGGTAGACTTCATCACCATTGACGGCTACAACTATGCCGGATCGTGGGAAACACAAAGCAACGACGCCTCTCCCTTGTTTGATTCCAAGCAGGATCCGCTGTTCGGCCAAGGATTGGATATTGATTCAACCGTCGACGCATATCTGAAAGCTGGCGTACCGCCGTCGAAGTACACGATGGGGTTGCCCCTGTATGGCGCGGGCTGGACGGGAGTTCCCAATGTGCATCATGGTCTGTACCAGAACTCATCCGGCCCATCTCCGGTTCCGCTGGCAGACGGAACCGGTCTGTGTACAGACCTCAGCGGCAACACTGCAGGCTGCGACACCCTGTTGACGCCGGGGCTTGCGACTTATTCGACACTGGCCAAACTCACCTCGAATGGGTATAGCAACTACTTCGATCCGCGAAGGACCGCGGTTTCCCTCTATGATCCAACCGCTGGCACCTTCTATACCTATGACGATCCGGCAACGGCGTTTCTGAAGATGCTCTACATCGATCTCAAGGTTCCGGGCGGGCTCGGCGGAGCCTACGTTTGGGCACTCAAAGACGACGATGCCAACGGAACCATGGTGAAGACCATGGCCAAAGGCTTAGCCGATAGCCGGGAGACGAAGTAGCATTTCGCTGGAATGACGACGGCAGGCTGGGGGTGAAATTCAGCCTGCCGTCTTAACATCTGACGTTCCAGGAGGGCTCTCCGCCCACGGAACCTTTCCAAGTCCTTGCCACTTGCGGCCCTCAGTCGTACCATAGCGCCTTCCGTTATCGCAGTTGAGGAGGCTTAATGCTCGACCGCCGTCATTTCCTTGCTACCGCTGCCAGTGGAATCACCGCGTCTCTCGCCTTCCGCGGCGGTCTGGTCGCCCAACTCGAAAAAACTCCTCCACTTCCCGACCGCTCGCTGCTCGACAAAAATGAAGACGCCTTCTGGGCCCAGATGCGCCGGCAATTCATCATCCCCGAAGACGAGATCTATCTAAATAACGGCACCGTCGGTTCGAGCCCCGCCCCCGTGTTGCGCGCCATCTTCGATGGATACAACACAACGGAAAAGATGGACCAGCAGGATCCTGAAGACTATCCCATCTGGGGATACGCAGCCTGGAACGAGTTCCGTGATCCGCTCGCCCAATTCGTAGGCTGCAAGCGCGACGAGATTGCCCTGCTGCGCAACGCGACCGAAGCGAACAGCTACATCGCCAACGGCATCGACATGAAGCCGGGCGATGAAGTCCTGATGACGGACCAGGAGCATCCCGGAGGTGAACATCCGTGGGATCTAAAAGCCAAACGTTACGGCATCGTCATCAGGAAGATCACGCTTCCACGCCCCGTCGCAGATGCAGCCCAAGTGCTCAACCTGTTCAATGATGCCATTACACCCCGAACCCGCGTCCTGTTCTTCAGCCACATCACAACTTTTTCGGGAGTAGTGCTGCCCGCGAAACAGCTCGCTGCACTTGCGCGCACGAAGGGAATTCTTTCGGCCATCGATGGCGCTCACGTTCCCGGCATGATGCGGCTAAATATCCCGGAACTGGGTTGCGACATGTATTCGTCGAGTCCGCACAAATGGCTGTTCGCCACCAAAGGGTCCGGCTTCCTGTATGTCCGCGACGAGGTCATCGACCGCCTGTGGAATACGATCGCCACCGAAGGCTGGGACGATACCAAGATTCGCGCCGAACGCTTTCAACGCATTGGCAGTTCGAACGTGCCTGCACTGTGGGGGCTGCGTGCTGCCATCAAACTGGCGAACGACATTGGCATCGATCACATCGAGCGCCGTCACCGCCACATGGGCGACTACATGCTCGATGAGATGAAAAAGCGCGGAGCCGAATCGTGGACTTCGCCGGACCCGGCGCTTCGCTGCGCCATCGTCAGCGTCAATGTCCCTCCGGTGAAGCGCGCGGACCTTGAAAACTGGCTCTGGAAGACGAACAAGATCCGCATCCGCGGCGGCGACCCAAACAAGCTTCGCCTCTCGACCCCGTACTATCTCCAGAAGAAAGACATCGACCGCTTCTTGGAAAAATTCGACGAATACAAGAAGAGAGTCAGTTAAGTATTACACCATTCATAATTGAAAAGTATTGTATTGTACTGATAATAAACGAGATGCTGATGGACGAAGACGGGGGCGAACTGAGCTACGCTTTCAATCGCTTGGTGAATTTCACAACTTTCGTGCCAGCGGATACGGCGCAAATCCAGACAGTGAGCGCCAACCTCCGGCTGCGGTATACCTTCCGCCGAAAGCAGGCGTTCACACTCGTCATCCCGGTCAATGCAGTGCAATCGACAATTGACCGGGCTTGGTAGTTTCAAAAATGCACCGCTCCCCCTGATTCCCGACCATATTCATGATTTGACGCTTGATGTCGGCATTAGACTGTGAGGATGAAAACGGTTCTCACCGTCGGCAGTGGACAGGTAAGCCAATGTCAAAAGCCAAGAGGATGGCTGGGTCGATTCGTTTTATGGAATATGAATTATCGCCATTCTAAGGCGACAGATTGGGGCTTGGGGCACGTTTGCGTAGAGAAGGATTTCACCATCCTGGACGTGGGCTGCGGTGGTGGCAGGACGCTCAGCAAGCTAGCGATAGCGCCCACGCGGGGAAGGTCTACGGTATTGATGGTTCGAAGCAGAGCGTTGCCGTAACCAGGAGAACGAATGCACGCTGGGTCGAAATGGGCCGGATCGAGGTTCGCCCAGCCTCCGTGTCTCAGCTTCCGTTTCAGGATGGGATGTTCGATCTCGTGACAGAGGTGGAGACGCACTTTTGGTGGCCCGACTTGGCGGCTGACATGCATGAGTCTTCAGGGTCGTC
>CAZILJ010000871.1:0-4118 GCA_964539915.1 uncultured Acidobacteriaceae bacterium
GAGTTTGAACTGAAGGGCATTCGCCGTCCCATCGCCGCCTATGACGTTCTCGCCGCCTCGGCTCCAACGCAATGAGCCATGTAAATGCGATGGTGAACGTCGTGCGCAAGGTCCTCTTCGTAGTAGCAGCATGCGTTGCACTGATCGCCATCGCGTGGTGGATGGCCCGACCCGGTCAACCAGATGCGTTCTATAACGCTCCCGCAGAGCTCCCCTCTGCGCCCGGGACGCTGCTGAGGATCGACACATTCGCGAGAGAAATCCCTGCAGGAGCCCGAGGATGGCGCATTCTTTACACGACTAAACGCGCCGATGATTCACCTGCAATCGCGAGCGCGATTGTTGTTGTCCCGGAACAGCGTAGGCCCGGAGCGCTTCCGGTGATCGCCTGGGCACACGGCGGGACCGGGATCGTGCGCGGCTGCGCACCTTCGGTGATGGCCCATCCATTTGGTGATCGTACGAGTGGAGGTGCCTGGGCGCTGCTGCCCAGGCTTCTGGCCGAGAACTGGGCGTTTGTGGGCACAGACTACATTGGGCTCGGGACCACTGGCGGCCATGCCTTTTTGATCGGCGACGAAGAGGCGCGAGCGGTGTTTGACGCTGTGCGAGCAGCGCGCCGTATAAACGAAATCGATCTGGACGATCGCGTCGTAGTCTGGGGCCATTCGCAAGGCGGCCATGCTGCGCTTTGGAGCGGCATCCGCGCTCAGGAGTATGCGCCCGACCTTAATATTTTGGCAATTGCCGCAGTCGCACCAGCGAGCGACCTCAGACAGTTCGGTGAAACCGCTCCATCGACGATCTTCGGCAAGCTAATCACGCCAATCGTGTGGTCACTCATCATACGTTCTTACAGCGCAGCATATCCTGACGTAGATGAAGGCTTTTACATCCGAAAGCGCGCACGTCCTTTTGTCAACGAAATGGCAGGGCGCTGCCTTGGAGAATTGGGGACATTGTTTTCGGTGCTTGAAGGCGCTTTGTTTCCTGGTTTTGGAATTTTTGCCCATGCTCCGACTGAGGGGCCGTTGACAAACCGCCTGGAGCAGAACTCGCCGATGGGACCTATACCTATGCCTGCAATGATCACGCAGGGAGATCAGGACGATTGGATGGACCTTCAAAAGCGCTTTGCCGCTGCGCACTGTGCAGCCGGACAGCGTATAGACTTCCGTGTTTATCCAGGGCAAGACCACGTATCCGTGGTGGCGTCCGATTCTCCGCTTGTGCCCGATCTTATCGATTGGACACGTGATCGAATGGCCGGTCGGGAAGCATCAACATACTGTGCAAACAGGTGAATCGAGCAAGGCGAACGAAATTCCATGGAATGCCGCGCCGCAACGAGCATGGCGCGGCTCCGGCGCGATCAGGGTAAGCAAGATGCGGCCCGTGATCTTCTCGCTCCGGTCTACGGCTGGTTTACCGAAGGGTTTGATACGCGCGATCTGAAGGAGGCGAAGGCGTTGCTCGATGAGCTGTACACCTGACAAGAAGTTCGAAAATGGGCTTTAGGGCAATTGCATTTCCTTCCAGTACGGGATCGGTGGCGGAGGGGCTTAAAAGGCGGATAGAGTGAAGTTAGGATCGCTCGGCGATGACTTTTATTTTCTTTCTCGCGAACGGTTGCATCGGCAGTTGAGACGCTTGCTCAGTAGTCGGCACCGGCGAAGTAACGGCTCGAAACAATACCGCAAAAAGCGCCTCGCCGACATCTTGCTAAACTGTGCTTCGAAGGCGAAATCGATAACTTCATCCGGGAAGATTGCGACAAAATCGCCACGTTGTCGGATTGATTCACGGAGTACGCCACAAGGCGATAATGTGCCAAGGTTCCAATAGACAACCACCGCAAGAACTGCGGCAAGCACGGCTACAAATCGAACAAAGGTCCGCGCGGATCGGGCGGCTTTTCGCCCTAAGCGTTTCATCCGCTTAAGTGCTGATTTGCGAGCAGGCATCGTACGCAACTGCAGCTTGCGACCCCAATCCTCTCCTGCATTACCGTGGCAAAATCTCAAAAAAGTTTAACGATAGGCGATGCCGAAAACTGGGTGATGCGGTCGGGCGCCGCGCAATGGAGCGATGCGAGGCTGATAACGCGCAACTTGAGGCGGCCTACCACTGAACGGCGCAGACTGATTGTTCGGGGATTTTTGGCGGTCATTACGTCCGGGGAACCTGCGCGCTACCCCGCGCGCCGGACGATAAATGCTCAGCTTATTCGGCACGGCGCGAGGGTGAGCCGACCGTGGTGTCTTTCTTTCCTTGCTGAGCTCTTGCTTCAGCGATCCTGGTCGCAGGGCCTGTCATGCACCCGGCTTCATGCGGTTTTAAGACCTTAAGTAGCCCCAACAACAACACCCAAAGGCCAGAATTGCGCAACCTTTTATTAAAATCTTGACGATGGGATGGATGCGCAAGAGGGGACGAGTAAAGCGCGAGCATGGGCGTCGCCATATCGGCCAGGAGGTGTTTTGGCTAGGCTGTGATCCTGGAGCGTGAAGCTGATCATCTTGTCCACGAGTCTAGGTCGGCCCCCTTCGCGCGCTACAGACATCTGGGGCGCCTCTCTGTATTCGGCAGGTCATGGTATCGAACCTGCCAGGACTTACGAAAGCAGTCTGGAAATGTATGCGGTAAACATTGAGGCGGTAGCTAAACTGGCACAGCTTTATGCGGCCGGCGCTCCGCCCGACGAAGAGTTTAGGTTGATCAAGGAACGACTTAGCGCTGCCTGCAACGAGCAGCTGGACAAACAGAAAGATGCCCACCTTACGCCAGCGGAGTTGCGAACAGCGCATGAAATTCGCTCACGCGGAGTAGCATGCGATCCGTACTCCGCAAACAATGCATTCGGCCAGCGGACCGAAACTATCCAGGATGAGTCAGACTTTTCTGCCGAAGTACGGGCCCAGGGTTCATCAATCCGCGTCGCTCCTCGCCCATCAGGCTTGAAGGATCGATTTGTGAGCGCCAGGGCGTTGATGCGCGAGCGAATATCTGAGGTGGCTTTCTTTTCCTTCGCAGCGGCAGTTGCTCTGATATTCTTCTGGCACCCCCGCGAAGCAAGAGAGATAGTTAGCCGCTGGACATTGTCGATGGACCGGTCGTTTTCGGTATCTACGAGTAACTCGTCACCTGCACTCGCCACTTCTTCTGAGCCCCTAAGGCGTGCGACAGTACCGCCTGAAGTCGCCACCGCGCGAGACAGTGATCCAGATCACTTTAGTGCACAGCAAGAACACATATCCGAAAATGGCGCCACGACTCGCGGAATAAAGCAGCACACCAGATCGAAAACGTCTTCACCGACCGCGCATTCTCAGGAGAATCGCGTTCCGATGCCGGTGCCAGAGACGAGATGGAATACCGTTGAGGGGTGGATGCTTCGAGAAGTAAATAATGACGCGGCAGTTTTGGAAGGGCCGAATGGCATCTTAACCGCACGGCGGGGAGATACCGTGCCGGGGGTTGGGCGAGTCGAGTCCATTGTTCGGTGGGGCGAGCGATGGATAGTCGCGACCAGCCGTGGTCTAATTTCTACGCCTTAAGTGGCGTTGAGCAGCCGTCGTTAGGGTCTTGTGGCACTAGAAAAGACGCCCCCGGGGTTCGAACGCCGTCGCCTTCCTCCATGTCACCGAGTTAAATAGCGATGCGGAAGCGCTCAGGCGACTGGACAGCGTTGCGTTCGACCATGCCATTCTGCACTTCGATGGCGCAGCGAACAGCATCAACCACGCTCCGAAACTCGATGATACTTCCGTCACCGGTGCGCTTGACCACGCGACCGTTATGAACGGCGATGGTCGGGTCGATTAGTCGCTCCGCAGCGCCCGCAGCCGCGCCAGGGTGCGTTCCTCATCGGAACCGGCAAGCCTACTGTATCCGGCCACATCCGCCGCAAGAATGGCTGCGAGTTTCCGGGTCTCCGCCATGGCAGCCCCTTCACCACACGCGAGACTAGCACGGTTGCTCGTCGGCCTAGACAGGTTGTTTCCCCTAGCAGATCATCGCTCGCGAGCAAGGGATTAGGACGCCATCATGGATATCGGGGGTTGGCTGCGGAGCCTGGGCCTCGAACGGTATGAGGAGGCGTTCCGCGAGAACGAAAT
>CAZILJ010000872.1:0-3028 GCA_964539915.1 uncultured Acidobacteriaceae bacterium
TGCGTTTCCGGATGACCGAGCACGCCTACGTCGAAGCCCTCTGACCCCGACCACAATCCGATCGTCGAAGGCAAAAAGGGCCTCAGGAATACAGCGAAGGCAAGCGCCAAAGCGGTGACGCAGCCAAATAATGCAACGAAGAAAGTCATCGTTCCCCGTGATCCCGTCCTTGGCCCGTCGCCAACTGGTGCGCCGCAAGAGCCAAGCCAGAGAAACCGTAGCCAGCGTCGGGTGAGTAGACTTTCCGTAGTGCAGCGGTGTGCTAATTCCTCCGGGGTGCCCAGCAATCGGAACACAGGTTCGGTCGCCCCGTTAGGATCGGACGTTCCCGAGACCGAATCATGAATATGGGCGCGGATCTCAACTACGATCTCGTCTCTTTCCGCTGGAGCAACTTGAGATAGGCTCCAATGCCGTCGTCCACCTGTAGATCGGTTGTGGTCATCGCGGTTTTCCTCCCAAGATTGGCTGCATCAGGTCGTCCAGGCTGGCGGCAAAGGTGGGCCACGCTTCGGCCATCTCGCGGGCCCGCCGGCGGCCCGGCGCGCTGAGCCGGTAGTATTTCCGCGGATGCCCGGCTTCGGCTTCGACCCATTCGGATTGCAGAAGACCTTCAGCTTTCAGCCCTGACAGGATCGGATACAAGGTGCGCTCGGCGACGTCGAGTTGCGACCTGACTGAGAGGGAACGCAGGATTTCCAGTCCGTAAAGGCGCGATTGCCAGAGGCTGGCCTGCCTTGCCATCTCGAGACATCCCTTGCGCAACTGGGCTTCCCAGTGCTGCCCGCGGTCGTCGTTATGGTTGTGACGGTTGATCGCAAGATACCTTGTATTGCTATGTATAGTGTCGTGGGATGTTTCGAATGTCAGGCGAGTGGAGCCGAGGAGAACGCCTTGCAATTTCCTCACTCTGCGATTCTTGACTTTGCAATTCTTGGCAAAAATGCATAGATTCGCTAACGCGCCTTCCGTGACATCGTGGCCGCGCTCTTCTGGTCCCTGGGACTGACGCCATTTCGCAAAACTTGCCCATCATCGCCGTCCACAACGTCATAAAGCAGTTCGGACGCTTTGCCGCCTTGCGTGGGGTGACGGCCGAGTTTGACACCGGACGATTCCACGCGATTCTCGGAGAGAACGGTGCAGGGAAGACCACGCTCCTGCGCGCGCTGGCGGGTTTGGCCGAGCCAACGCGTGGAGAGATTTTGATTTTCGGGAAGAGTCCGCAGAATGCCTGCCGCGATATCGGGTACATGGCTCATCCGTCGTTGCTCTACGACGAGATGAGCGGGATGGAGAATCTTCGCTACTTTGCGCGGCTCTACGAAATTGTGGGTGACCAGCGCTGCCAAGAGGTGATTCGGGCCGTGGGGCTCGATCCGGAGTTGACGCGCGCGGTCGGCCAGTATTCGCAGGGAATGAGGCAGCGGATGTCGCTGGCGCGGGCGATCCTGCATGATCCGGGAGTGCTGCTGCTGGATGAGCCGTTTTCCAATGTGGATGTGCATTCCGCGCGGGCCATGGTCGCGCTCCTCAAGGGGATGCGCGATGCGGGGAAGACGGTTTTCGTGATCACGCACCAGGCGCGGCTGCTCGAAGGCGTCGCCGATGAATTCGTGTGGATGCAGGCGGGGCAGATTGTCGATCGAACTCCGAGCCTGGCCCGGGCAGCGAGTTCTGCCGAGGACATTCAATGAACTCGCTCTGGGCGGTAACGCTGGTCACCCTGGTGAAGGATATTCGACTGGAGTGGCGCTCAAAAGATGCGCTGAACTCCATGTTGTTTTTTTCCTTGCTGGTGGTCGTGATCTTCGTATTTTCTTTCGATCCGCTGGCCGAAGAGTCGCGGCATATCGTGGGCGGTTTGGTGTGGGTTGCGTTTCTGTTTGCAGCGGTAGTCGCACTCAACCAAACCTGGGCGCGCGAGTTACGCAACCAGGTGCTCGATGCATATCGCGTTTCTCCAGCCCCGGCGAATGCGCTGTTTCTGGCTAAGGCGCTCGGAAATTTCATTTTTGTGAGCGTGCTGGAAGCTCTGATGACGCCATTGTTCGTGATTTTCTACAACCTGCGAGTGCTAGGTCCGGCGTGGCAGTTGGTTCCGATTGCGGCTTTGGGAACCTGGGCACTGGTGGTGAATGGGACGTTTTTTGCGGCCATGTCGCTACGCACGCGAAGCCGCGAAATCATGTTGCCTCTCCTGCTGTTCCCGATTTCGATCCCGGCTGTACTGGGGATGGTCGCGGGCACAACCTCGATTCTGACCGGAGAGAACTCCGCGCACTTCTACATCGTGTTGCTTCTCACCTACGATGTGGTGTTTACTACAGCTTGTCTGGCGCTGTTCGGAATGATTTTGCACGCAGAATGAAACGGCTCTTCCCCATCCTGTCGGTCTGCACTGCGATTCTGCTGGCCTATGCCCTGTATCAGGCGCTCATCGTTGCCCCTACCGACGCACAGCAGGGCGACGTTTACCGAATCATCTATTACCACGTGCCTTCGGCGTGGACGGCGTTTCTTTTATTTTTCATCAATTTCATCGCGTCGATTCAATACCTGGCGGTACGAAAGCCTTCCACACAAGCTGCCGCGAAATGGATTGTGATTGCGATCGGCGTCTTGGGAGTAATTGCCTGTTTTCTTCCGCAAGTGCAGCAGTCGCTGCCGACGGGAATGCGTCCGAGCGCGGTGGCAACGACGGTGCTGGCGATTCCTGCTTTTTATTTCTTGATTGGAAAGTACTTTCCGGCAGAGCGTCTCGACGTGCTCGCGGTGACAACGGCGGAAGTGGGGGTGGTTTTCTGCACGATCGTTCTGGTCACGGGACCGATCGGGGCGCGGCCAGTGTGGGGCGTCTGGGGGGCGCCGGGGGATATCCGGCTGACGTCGACGCTCGTGTTGTGGCTGATTTATGTGAGTTATCTGGTGCTGCGGAAATTTTCGAATAGCGCGCAAACCCAGATGCTGGCTGCGGCCCTGGCGGTTTTCGGGGCGCTGGATGTGCCCCTGGTTTATTTTTCGATCT
>CAZILJ010000873.1:0-2254 GCA_964539915.1 uncultured Acidobacteriaceae bacterium
CTCGAAGGTAAGATCGCTGTCATCACCGGCGGCACGGAAGGGATTGGGTTGGCTACGGCCAAGCTTTTCGTCAAAGAGGGCGCCTATGTTTTCATCACGGGCCGCCGCCAGAAGGAACTCGACGAGGCCGTGAAGGCAATCGGGGGCAGCGTCTCTGGCGTGCAGGGAGACGTTGCCAAATTGGCCGACCTTGACTATCTTTACGAGACCGTCGCTAAGGCGAAGGGGCAAATCGATATTATTTTCGCCAACGCCGGTGTTGGTGAATTTGTTCCTTTTGGTGCCGTCACCGAAGAGCACTTCGACAAACTATTCAACATCAATGTGCGGGGAACACTGTTTACCGTGCAAAAGGCCTTACCGCTACTCAAGGATGGAGGCTCTATTATTCTCAACGGCTCCGTCGCGAGTGTTAAGGGTACGGCCGCCTTCGGCGTCTACGCTGCGAGCAAGGCTGCAATCCGCTCTTTCGTGCGAACCTGGACTACGGATCTGAAGGACCGTCATATCCGCTCAAACGTTGTTAGTCCGGGTCCCATCAATACGCCACTGGCGAGTCGTCAATCTCCAGAAGTGATTGCGCGGATGGTCTCAACCATCCCGATGGGACGCATGGGGAAACCCGATGAAGTTGCCAAGGCGGCGTTGTTTCTAGCGTCGGATGACTCCAGTTTTGTTACCGGCATCGAACTATTTGTCGATGGTGGCAGAGCGCAGATCTAATCGATCAGCATGATCAAACGCCGACATTCCGACGACCTCTTCGCTATTAGGAAGACGAAGGCAATCCCGTTCGAGTTCGTGCTCGATGAACTGGCCGGTGTCGAGCCCTGGACGCGGCCGATGTTTGGCTGCACAGCGGTCTACGTTGAGGAGAAAATCGTTTTCATTCTCCGCGACAAGAAGGATCGCGACGATGGCGTGTGGATCGCGACAACGGAGGAGCACCACGTCTCGCTCCGGCGCGAACTGCCGAACCTCCGTTCGATTACCGTGTTCGGCGTCGGCGGGAGTGGATGGCAGGTGCTCCCGGTCGACGCTGAGGATTTCGAGGAGAGCGTGCTCTTGGCCTGCGCGCTGGTGCGTGCGGGTGACCCGAGGATCGGCAAGGTGCCGAAGCCGAGGAGGAAGGCGGCAGGGCGCAGATCTAATCGTTCAGTGTGATCACTGCGACTGAATAAAGAGTCATCAACAATGTAGGAACGACGCGAACGAACGTGATTGTTTCTGAACTATGAGGCTCTTCGAAGAACGTTTGCGAATGACGATAGCCCATACTCAAGACGGCCCTTGCATCGAACTGGAGCGCACTTTGCCAAGCGAAGTGGCTGCGATTTCTCCCTTCGTGGATAAGCTCATGCGATTGATCAGGAAGTGCGGCTGTGCCGCTGAGGGCGAGAACGACGTTGAGATCGCACTGCGCGAAGCCCTCGCAAACGCGATCATTCATGGAAATCATGAGAACCCCGGAAAACACGTCCATGTTCGTTGCCGCTGTGAACTTAGTGAAATCTCAATCGCGGTAAAGGACGAGGGACGAGGATTTGACCTGAATTAAGATAGCGGACCCGACGGCTCCCGAGAACAACGGATCCATTCATGGTCGTGGGATTTACCTGATGAAAGCGCTGATGGATGAAGTGCGCTTCGAAGATGGTGGAGTTGCCGTTCATATGCGAAAGAGCACCGGCAAAGCCGAAGCCAATGATGTGAAGAAGAGCTCGGTGAAGTAGGTCGGTCTCCGATGGCGATTCGAAAGCAATATCGAGAGCATCAATAGAAAGAGAAACCTTATGTCTGCGATTATCCAAGCCAACCCCATCGAGAAGTTGTCGCAAGAACCACTGCCAACCGGAGATTCGTGTGTCCTGATTATTTTTGGAGCTTCGGGCGATCTGACGAAACGGAAGCTGATCCCCGGTCTGTACAATCTCGCATGTGAGGGCTGCATGAACCCGCAATTCGAAGTTCTCGGGATCGGCCGCACCCCGATGAGTTCTGAAGAATTTCGCAAGAAGAACGGGGAGGCAGCCGCCAAGTCGAAAGACACGCGCGACTTCAGCGAGTCGGGATGGGAGGACTTTGAACAGCGGCTCCACTACATGGCAGGTGACATCAACGATCCGAACTTCTATTCGCAGGTGCGCGTTCGCCTGGGAGAGATGGAGAAGAATGGTTCGAGCCCAAACCACTTGTTCTATGTGTCGACGCCCGCGTCAGTAGCGGGACCCATCATTGAAGGGTTGGGAGCGGT
>CAZILJ010000874.1:0-3673 GCA_964539915.1 uncultured Acidobacteriaceae bacterium
GCGCTCGACGAATTCGATGATGTTTCCGTCTGGGTCTTTGACCATGGCGATGCGTGTGTCCGGCAAAACCTGCGTCTTCGGCACGGTGAACTCACCCCTTTTTCTTCGAGCACAGTGCACACGCCACTGAGATCACGGATCACAAAACTCAGGCACCGGATGCCGAGTTTTTTGTCCAAACCAATGGGGCCCGCCGGGGGCACCTGCTTGGGGTCCATTCGTTTGACTGGGCTGGTGCCGTAGCGCAGCCGGTGGACATTACCAAAAGGGGTCTGTACCTCTTCCGTCTTCTCCGACCCAGGGTCCCTGGTAGAAGTCCAGACTCCAGACTTTTCCTGATACCGTTGACGAAGATTAAAAGGTCCACTGAATCTTTAGCAGGTTTGATTAACATTTTTGTTCCTCCTCAAGACCATTAAGATCGGTCGCTATGCAGACACCGCGATATCGGGAAGTTGGGCGCGCCCAGTTCGCCCCTCGGCCGGTGTCTACATAAAAGGAGGTGTGAAAAAGGATGCGAGAGGAAGGTGATGCGACGGCGATGAGAGCGGACCTGATCTCAAGGGCTCGGGCCGGAGACGGCGACGCGTTCCGAGAGTTGATCGAGCCGCATCGCCGTGAGCTACAAGTGCACTGCTACCGGATGCTGGGATCTTTCCAGGATGCCGAGGACGCCCTTCAAGACACGCTGCTGGCCGCCTGGCAAAACTTCGGAGGGTTCGAAGCACGGTCCTCGCTTCGCACCTGGCTCTACCGAATCGCCACCAACCGGTGCCTTAACGCGCGTCGCTCGGCCAGCCGACGGCCCGCCAAGGAGTGGGATGTGCCTGGGGTGGAACCGCCCGAGCCGTCCCGACTCGGCGAGGTCGTGTGGCTCGAACCATTTTCCGACGCCCTCCTCGCGGGCACGATCGACGTGCCGCTCGGCCCAGAGGCCCGCTACCGCCAAACCGAATCCATCTCCCTGGCCTTCGTGACCGGCCTTCAGCTCTTGCCGCCTCGCCAACTCGCCGTCCTTATCCTGCGCGACGTCCTCGGATTCCGCGGCAACGAGGTGGCCGACATGCTGGACACGACGGTCGAATCGGTCAACAGCGCTCTCAAACGGGCGCGCGCCAGCATGCAACGCCGGCGCGCTCCGGCCGCGGACCGCGAACCTGCTCCCGCCGCCAACTCACCCTCCGAAGATGCGATCGTGAACAAGTTCATCAGCGCGTGGGAGTCCGCTGACCTCGACTCGCTGGTGGCTCTTCTGACGGACGATGTTTTTATCTCGATGCCGCCAATGCCCTTCGAATACGAGGGCCGAGACCTCGTGGCCCGTTTCTGCGCCGGCATCTTCGGCGCGGGCCGGAGGTTCGATCTCGTGCGCACGCGAGCCAACGGTCAGCCGGCGTTTGGAGCCTACCTACGCTCCGCTTCCGGCGTAAGTCACGGGATCGGCCTTTACGTACTCACGCTCAACGGCGATCGGATCTCCGCCATGACCCGCTTCGAAAACAGCGTGATCCCATGGTTCGATCTGCCACGATCACTCCGGAGCCGATAATCAGGCGCGGGTCCGTAAGTTAACGGAAACGACCTCCTCTCTGTTCTTGGTTTGAACCACTTCCACAATCCAATTAGCGGCCACGAGCGGTTCCTCGTCAGACCAGGACCGCAGCACTGTCCATCCTGAGCAAGGCCGTCGTGTGCCGATCGCGGAATCGGTTGCTCTTTATCTTCCTGACCCAGTAGTCCCCGTTCGTCTTCGGGGCGCATGGTACATCCGACACCCGTGCCAGAAGCACCCGTCAACGAAGACTGCGACTTTCGCGCGGCGGAAGACGAGATCAGCAGTCCTCCTGACTTCAATAAGTGGGCGCGCCGCGACACGATAACGCATACCCATGGCATGAACCGCACATCTCACAGCCATCTCAGGCTTGGTGTCTCTTGATTTGTTGCTCTGCATCACTCGCCGAACCGCCGGCGATGTGGCCCAGGATTCGAAAGGTTTAGCGGCGCGCTTCGCAGGGTTGGCAAGTGCCTGTGCTTTTGTCTTTACTGCTTGAGATATGACACATCGCTTTGCCCTCTTCGCCAAAATCGCGGCGTTATCTGAGGCTAGCGACGTTGAATTGAGATTTCACTCCGCTCCTTGCTTTCCAATTCCTGATGCCGTTTTAGGAGCAACCAAAGAGCGGGCTGAATTTGAAAGCAAGAAACGGAGTGTTCCGCGTAGAAGATCTCGATAATGTCGAGATGCGGAGGCGCGAGTCATATCGCCTCTGACTAAAACTAAACGAAGTATTCAAGGAGATCATCATGTCGAAGGAACAAGAGAATAAAGCTATCGTAGGTCGTTGGTTCACGGAGTTCTGGGGTCCAACCTGTAATCTCAGCATCGTCGACGAACTCGCCGCTCCGGACATGCTCCTGCAGTATTCACTGCACAAGCCACGGCGCGGACACAAAGATATCAAGGCCTTCATGTCCGGCTTCCGTCAAGCGTTTCCGGACCTGAAATTCTGGGGTGCTGCAGATCTCATCGCCGAGGGAGACAATGTGGTCGGTCGTTGGGAAGGCGGCGGTACACATACCGGGCCAGCTTTTTCTGACTTCCTGGTCGGATCTTTGCCGCCGGCGACGGGGCGCAAGATGCATTTCATCGGAACAACGGTGCTGCGAATCGAGAACGGCAAAATTGTGGAGGAAATCGGCCTCGATGATGGTGTGACCGCGCTCAAGCAACTCGGGCTTATTCGTACGGTCTGATCGCAAAGCAGATCGCTGTCGCGATGGAGCGACGATCTGCGATTCGCTATGTATTCAACAGGGTGCACTTGGAGCGTTACCGACTACATCGCAAACTCGATATTTTCGCACCTTCAAAGAGGTAAAAGACGACTACATACGTCAACAGACAGATGGTGGAAAAGAACCAATGAACATGAGCAAACTTCGAGTTAAGGAAGTGGACCTTAACGGTGACGGGAAAGTGGACTACTGGCTGGTAAACGATGAACTTGATTGTGGCAGTAGTGGATGTTGGGGGAGCTCTTACCTCTGGACGTCAAAGGGTTACTGCGAAGGCTATCCAGTGAAGGAAGATGAAATTACGCGGAAGAAATTGCCGCGAAATAAATGCAAACCTGAACTCGGACCAGAGCGTACCTGGTAACGTCAGTCTTCGCTTGGATCGCAAGTTGGTAGCGCGTCCCGGTTCGCATTTTCATGTCTGTCACCCCGAAGTATTCTGTTTCATTTCAATACTGTGATTCGCGTTTACCATGGTAAACAGCAATCCCGACCCGATCGTAACCCATACTGCAACATCCAGCGCCGGAGTCCACCCTCGATGAACTGCAATCGAGGCGGTCACTGTGGAGGAGACAACTCCGCCGATACTCCCCACGGTGTTCATCAGGGCGGAGAGCGATGCGGAATACCCAGGCGCCAGGTCGATGCACGATGCCCAGAAATTCGCCGCCGCGAACATGGTGAAACCCGCTGCCATGGCGATCATCGGCAGGGCAATCACGGTGAGGCTGAGATGGTTCCCTGTGTGCAATAACAAGGCTGCAACACCCATGCCAACCCAGACCGCGGCCAGGCGTCCCTTGCGACGGTCTGAGACGCGAGCGACACGGTCGGAAAACCATCCGCCGACCGGGGACAACACCGCCATCGC
>CAZILJ010000875.1:0-5524 GCA_964539915.1 uncultured Acidobacteriaceae bacterium
CCGCATTCGCCAACACTCCGCTGTATGGCGGCGGAATGAAGATTGCTCCCCGGGCCAAGATGGACGATGGCCTGCTCGATGTCTGCATCGTCGGCGGTCTCGATCCTTTTAAATTGTTCCGCATGTTCCCGACTGTTTATGGCGGCCGTCATCTGGACATTCAGGAAGTGGAATACTTTCAGGTCGGTCGCGTGCGGGTTGAAACCGAGCATCCGACCGACGTCTACGCCGATGGGGAGTTCGTCTGCCGAACTCCGGTTGAAGTGGGCTTGCGACGTGCAGCCTTAAAGGTGATCACCTTAGCAGCCTGATCCAAAATCCGAAAGCGATAGCGCGCCCTAATCGCAGCTCTCGAAGCGCTGCGCCCACCAAAATCAATATCTTTAATCTTTCGCAGCCTGTCCAGGACAGCAGGTGCGGCTTGTCAGGACAACGCGCGTTCAGCCTCGCGAGCCTTATGCCGTTGTCCAATCCCGCTAAGTGCTAGACTTTAGTTTATGGCTGAAGGACGCTCGCGCACTCTGCTCTGGGTTCTGATCGGCGGAGGAGCTTTTTTCCTCTTCGTGCTGGCCGTGTTCACGCTGGTCTACCTCACGCTGCACGCGGGTGGAACTGACACCGGCATTACCAGCTTTGGCGACCGCATCGGCGTGGTGGATCTCGAGGGAGTGATTCTTTCTCCACACCCGGTGGTCGACCAACTCAAGAAGTTCGGAGACGACTCCTCGATCAAGGCCATCATTGTGCACGTGAATTCGCCTGGCGGCGGCGTGGCTGCGTCCGAGGAGATTTATCGCGAGGTTAAGCGCATTCGCGCGGACAAGAAAAAGAAGATCGTTGTCTCCATTGAGACCGTCGGGGCGAGCGGTGCCTACTACGTGGCCTCGGCCTCCGACAAGATCTATGCCGACTCGGGCAGCATTGTGGGATCGATTGGCGTCATCGCCCAATGGGTGAATTACGGCGATTTGCTCAAATGGGCCAAGCTGAAAGATGTGGTGCTCAAAACCGGAGAATTCAAAGACACGGGAAATCCGGCGCGCGATCTCACGCCCAATGAGCAGGCTTACATGCAGTCGCTGATCGACAATATGTTTGGACAATTCGTGAAGGCGGTGAGCGACGGGCGGGGCCTGAAGTATGACGACGTGAAGTCGATCGCCAACGGCAAGGTTTGGACTGGCGAGCAGGCCGCGTCCATGAAACTGATCGATGGCGTGGGCGACTTCGAGACAGCGGTTTCCGACACGGCAAAGTCTGTGGGCATCAAGGGCGAGCCCACCTTGGTGCATCCGGAACGCGACCGCAAGACCCTGATGGATCTGCTGCTCGGCGACGTTTCCCAGTTCCTGCCGGGACGCGAGAAGATGCTCGAACAGCAAGTCGGCTTCTACTATCTCTGGAAGTAGAACCTTTCCCGGAAACTGGCGGGGCCGCTGTCAGAGTCCTGTTTCGCGGACGTACCCATCCCGGAACTTGCATTAAACCCCTGAAATTTGAGAAGGTTATGCAGGATATGGCCGCGCACCTCCGCAGGTTGTGGTGTTTTGCGCAGGTCGTTTCCGCATAATGGCGGCGGACGTGTTCACGCACCGCCCAAAGGACAAAGAGGGCGTATGACCAAGGCCGACCTGATTGACGAAGTCTCGCGTTTAGCTGAACTTACGCGGAAAGACAGTGAAGTGATCGTGGAGACGATCTTTGACAGCGTGGTGCGATCGTTGCGCGCCGGCGATAAGATCGAGATCCGCGGCTTTGGCAGCTTTCGCACCCGTCAGCGCAAGCCCCGTGTCGGGCGCAACCCCAAGACCGGCGAGCGCGTGGAAGTTCCCGCCAAGAAAATTCCATTCTTCAAACCGAGCAAGGAACTGAAGGATCTGGTTAACGAGGGCGATGGCACGGCGCCGGTAGCAACTCCCGCGCCGCCAACGACTTCTGTGCCCCCGACGGCATAGCCGCGGGTTCGGCTGCGAAGGCTAGGCGCGGATCAGAACAGTTCCGGGCCTGTCACCAGAACACGTAGTCCCATCCGCCTTCGGATCGGAAGCCTGCCACAGCATCACCTGCGGACATCTTGTCGATTGATCGTCTATCCTTGCGACGTATACCTGCGATGCCGATTGTGAGGACAATCCAGATGGTTACAAGACTCGAGCCGACTCATCTGATCGGGATGCGCTTCTCAAAGTTCATTTTCTTGCTTTTCCTCGCTTTCACCGTGACCAGCGCCGCACAAGCGGTATTTCCGGATACTCCCGCCGGACACCAGTCTGCGGCGTGGCTCGGGAGTTTCAATCGTGGCGATCGGGAGAGTCACCGGGATTTCCTCGAAAAGAATTTCCCGTCACGAGTGGGCGACCTTGACCATGAGTTGGACTTTCGCCAGATGACGGGCGGGTTTGAACTCAGAAAGGTGGAAGAATCCACTCCGACGAAGTTGGTTGCGCTGGTACAAGAGCGTGGCTCCGATCAGTTCGCTCGACTGACTTTGGAAGTTGAAGCGGCTGAGCCCCATCACATTACCAAGCTGGATCTGCAAGCAATTGTGCGGCCTGCCGAGTTTTCGCTGCCGCATATGAGCCAGAGCGAGTTGATCGCGGCCGCGCGAAAGGAATTGGATCATGAGGTTGCCGCCGATCGATTTTCCGGTGCCGTTCTGGTGACCAAGGACGGCAAGTCGGTTTTCGCCGAGGCATACGGTTTGGCAGACCGCGATCACAAAACGCCGAACACGCTGCAGACGCGCTTTCGCATCGGCTCCATGAACAAGATGTTCACCGCCGTCGCCGTTCTGCAGCTTGTTCAGGCGGGCAAAGTAGGGCTTAACGATCCCGTGGGGAAATATCTGACTGACTATGCCAACAAGAATCTCGCCGCGAAGGTCACCATCCATCAACTGCTGACGCATACGGGCGGCACCGGCGACATCTTCGGGCCGGACTTCGAGTCACACCGGCTGGAGCTCCGCACTTTGCAGGACTATGTGAAGCTCTACGGCAACCGTGACCTTAAATTCGAACCGGGTAGCAAGTGGGAGTACAGCAACTACGGCTTTATTCTGCTCGGCATAGTCATCGAGAAAGTCAGCGGGCAGAGCTATTACGACTACATACGCGAGCACATCTGCACGCCGGCGGGCATGGCTTCCAGCGGTTCGGAACCAGAGGATCAAGCCGTCAGCGACCGAAGCGTCGGCTATACGAAAATGGACGCGGGCGGAAAATTGAAGCCGAACACCGACACCTTGCCCTATCGCGGCACTTCGGCTGGCGGCGGCTATTCGACCGTAGAAGATCTTTCAAGATTTGCCAACGCAATCCAGGAAAACAAGCTGCTGAACGCGCATTACACCGAACTGCTCACTACAGGCAAGACGGAAACGCCCAATGGCAGCTACGCCTATGGATTTGGAGATCGCAAGGTGAACGGGACACGTTGCTTCGGTCATGGCGGCGGTGCGCCGGGAATGAATGGAGATCTGGAGATCTGTCCCGGACCCGGCTATGTGGTTGCCGTCCTCGCAAACATGGACCCGCCCGCCGCCAGTCGTGTTTCCGAATTCATCACGAATCGACTGCCGGAGCGATGAGTCGCGGGAGAGCAGCCGCACTCCGCGCGGCGGACAGCCCGGGGCGGCTGTCCAAACATTGTTTTCCTGTGCTGTCCCAGATGATTCTGTTTAAGGTTTGGTTCCCAGATACAGATCTGCGACCTTGAGGGCCAGCGCCTGCGGATCCGCGTCGGAGCGATTCGCCAGGATGATGATGGTGAGTTTGTCGTCAGGAAAGCGCTGGATGGTCGTTCGGAAGCCAATGGTGTTGCCATCGTGCGACATGCGCTTGTGGCCTTTGTACGGATCAACGAACCAGCCGAAGCCGTAGCTCACGCTTGAACCATCGGGAGACTTCGCTGGGCCGTCGGTCGGCTGGACGGCCGTCAGGGCGGGCTGCATCTCCGCTTCGGTCAGCAGCGTGTGGTCGGCGAGGGCCCGGTCCCATTTCGCCAGGTCATCGATCGAAGAATAGATTCCGCCATCGCCTAGAACGGCGGACGTCGGGCTTTGGTCGGTTTCGTGCCAAGTGCCATCCGTCTGCGTGTGCCCGTAGGCGCGGTGCGGCACCTCGTTCTTGCCTTTCTCGTAGGCGAGCGTGTTATTCATTTTGAGCGGGACGAAGATTCGTTCCTGAAGGAATTGCCCGTAGCTTTTGCCTGAGACTTTCTCGATGATCATCGCCAGCGCGGCATAGCCGGAGTTGCTGTACTCCCATTTCGAGCCGGGCGCGAACTTGCCGCTGCTTTGCTGCTCGAGCAATTTCAGAACGCCTGCATCGAGAATCTGCGGGATCTTTTCGTCTGGAGTGTTGGGATATTGCTTCATCAGGACGTCTTCGTAGTCGGGAAGCCCCGAGGTGTGGTTGAGCAGATTGCGGACGGTAATGGACTTACCGTAGGCCGGAAACTCGGGAAAGATGTCGGTGAGGTGATCGCCGTAGTGCAATTTGCCGTCGTGAACGAGGAGGATGATGCACGCCGCGGTGAATTGCTTTGTGAACGACGCCAGGCGGAAATTTGTTTCGGGATCAATCTTGTGCAGGGTACGCAAATCCGTTACGCCGTATCCTTGACGGAATTCGACGTGACCGTTGTGGACGACGAAGACCGCGGCGCCGGGGGCGTTGTTGGACTGCAGTGAGGCGAAGATGGCGTCGATCCGGGTGGCGGAAACCTGGGCGGGGGCTGCGAGGGGGAGTACGAGTAAGAGCAGAGACCCGGCCAAGGTCGAGAAAAGTTTTGTGCGTTTCATGATCCGGCGCAGTATATCGCACCCTAGGATTTGGGGGCCGTCGCCGACATGCGCGGCTGTGCTCGCATCGTGGCATGTACTGTGCGGTGCTCCCTCCGCCTTTGCTTTTCCCATCCCATCTGCGAAACTGACCATTGCTCATCCCCACAGAGAACTAGAAGCTAAGAGCTAAGAGCTAAGAGCTACTACCCATGGGCCGCATTCACGTGCTTTCCGAAACCGTTGCTAACCAGATCGCCGCCGGCGAGGTGGTGGAGAGGCCCGCTTCGGTGGTCAAGGAGATGCTCGAGAACTCTCTGGACTCGGGGGCGACGCGCATCAAGATCAGCGTGGAGGCTGGTGGGAAGAAGCTGATCCAGATCATTGACAACGGATGCGGCATGGTGCGCGACGATGCCATGCTGGCGTTTGAGCGGCACGCGACCTCGAAGATCAAGAACGCAGAAGACCTGCTGAGCGTGGCTACTCTGGGCTTTCGCGGGGAGGCGCTGCCCTCGATTGCCTCCGTGTCGCGGCTGCGATTGGAGACGCGCGCAGAAGAAGAAGCCGCGGGAACGGTGGTCGAAATCAACGGCGGCAAGATCGCGCGCGTCGAGGAAGCTGGCCTGCCACTCGGAACTTCGATTACGGTGCGCGATCTTTTCTTCAACACTCCGGCGCGCAAGAAATTTCTGAAGGCGGAGTCGACGGAGTTGTCGCACATCGCGTCGCTGGTAACGC
>CAZILJ010000876.1:0-9758 GCA_964539915.1 uncultured Acidobacteriaceae bacterium
TCATCGCCCTGCCGCTGGCCGCAATGCTTGCTTTGTCGGCCCTCGCGCAGTCCACCTCGTCTACTTCAGATCAGACTCAGCCTGCTGCCGCTCAGCAGACTCAGTCGACCTCGTCCGACAATTCCAGTGCAAGCGGTAAAGCACCTCTGGCAGCGCCGTCCCGTGAAGGCTTCTGGGGACGCGTCAATCCCTTTGCTCGCAAGAAATATGTGCAGCGCCAAACCGAGCCGATTCGTGATCGCGTCAACGAACTCGATGAACTGACGTCCTCGAACAGCAAGGCGATCAAAGACACCGACTCCCGCGCCCAGGCTGGCATCAAGCTCGCCTCCGACAAGGCCAATGAAGCCGATCAGCACGCCCTCGATGCTGGCAACCGGGCTACCGCCGCTCAGCAGAGCGCGCAGCAGGTCACAACCCGCGTCCAGACCGTTGAGACCGTGGTTGGCAACATCGACCAATACAAGGCTTCGAATCAGACCGAAATCCGTTTCCGCCCCGGCCAGACCGTTCTGAGCAAGAATGCGAAGGATGCTCTCGACACCATGGCTAGCGGCGTGAAGGGACAGCGCGGCTACATCATCGAAGTGCAGGGCTTCTCATCCGGCAAGGGACAGACCGCAATCTCCAACTCGCAGAAGATGGCTGAGTCGGTGGTTCGCTACCTCGTCCTCAACCATGAGATTCCTGTTTATCGCATTTACCTCGTTGGCATGGGCAACGCCCCGGCTCCAACGACCGACGAGACTGCGAAGAATAAACGCGTCAGCGGAGGCCGTGTTGAAATCAGCCTTCTGAAGAACGACCTGGAGCAGCTCTCCGCCAATACCGGGGCCCCTGCCACCACAGTCGATCAACAACAGCAACCGAAATAAGTTTGGGACCCAAAGGCGCCTCGCCTATAAGTCCCTCCCCCGGAAAAAGCCCCTCGCGCAAGCGGGGGGCTTTTTCTTGTCCGATTTTCCTCACTTGTCCAGTTTCCCTCGCCTGATTTCACGCTGCTCCTAAAGTCCGCCCCCGTGCAAGCTTGTCATTCCGCCCGAAGGGAGGAACCGGCTTATCCTTTCGCCCAATCCGACCTGACGCTTCCCCTCTCGGAAATCCCCAAGTGCGTTCGGCTTCTCTGCTCACTCTTCCACCACCCTCGCGTCCATACCGTGTAAACCTATGCACGACCTCAAACTTGCACTCCGCCAGTTTCGAAAATCTCCCGGGTTCGTCGCCACCATCATCCTCACCATCTCCCTCGGCATCGGAGCGAACACCGCCATCTTCACTCTGGTTCACGCGATCCTGCTCAAATCTCTTCCAGTCAGCAATCCTCGGACTTTGTACCGAGTCGGCGACCTGGACGACTGCTGTGTCAACGGCGGCTTCATGAACGACGACGGCGATTTCGATCTGTTTTCCTACGATCTCTACCGTCAATTGCAGGCCACGACGCCCGAATTCGAGCAACTGGCTGCATTCCAATCCGGCCGGAACATGATGAACGTCCGCAGCGCAAACGCCACCACAAAATCGGAGCGCACCGAATATGTCTCGGGCAATTACTTTTCAACCTTCGGCCTCGGCGCCTACGCCGGCCGCATGATCCAGCCCTCCGACGACGCTCCCGGAGCCGCGCCCGTCGCGGTACTCAGCTATGCAGCCTGGCAAGCCGATCATGGCGGCGAAGCCAAGGTAATTGACTCCACCTTCCACATCCAGGGGCGCCCAGTCACGATCGTCGGGATCGCGCCTCCCGGTTTCTTTGGAGATCGCATCGACGCCAACCCTCCCGCCATCTGGATTCCCCTGAATGTCGAGCCTGTCATCGAGGGACAGACCAGCATTCTGAAGCAGCTCGATACGAACTGGCTGTATATCCTCGGCCGCATCAAGCCGGGAATCACCCCCGCAAGTCTCCAGGCAAAGATCTCCAACACGCTACGCCAGTGGCTTGCGACCCAGCCTGTCTACACCGCGAACGGCGGGGACACCCAGATTCATAAGCAACACGTCATCGTTGTTCCGGGAGGCGCTGGAATTCAAAACCTTCAGCAGGAGGCCGGCGACGGCCTTCACTTGCTGACCGGAATCTCAGCTCTCGTATTGCTGGTCGCCTGCGCCAACATCGCGAATCTCCTTCTCGCCAAGGGCACTGCCCGTCGCGCCGAGACTTCGATTCGAACCGCTCTTGGAGCTGCACGCTCCGTTCTGATCCGTCAGTTGCTCATAGAAAGCGCGCTCCTCGGCATCGCCGGAGGCCTCATCGGTATCGCCATAGCCTACGCCGGCGCGCGCATGATCTTGAACCTGGCCTTTCCCGACGCTACTCAAATGCCGATCCATGCCAGCCCTTCGCCGATCGTGCTCGGCTTTGCGTTTCTTCTCTCGCTGGCTACCGGAATTGCGTTCGGAATCGTGCCTGCCTGGATTTCATCTCACGCCGATCCCGCCGAGGCCTTGCGGGGAATCAACCGTTCCACAGGCGACCGGGCCCTGCTGCCGCAGAAGGCCATGATCGTCTTTCAGGCCGCTCTTTCCCTGGTCCTGCTAGTGGGCGCTGGTTTGATGACTCAAACGCTGCGCAATCTCGAACGGCAGGACTTCGGACTTGTCACGGCGAACCGCTACGTCATCCACATGGACCCTATGGGTGCCGGATACAACCTCGATCGCATCGGCGCTTTCAACCAGCGATTGGAGAGCGAGTTCTCGGCTCTCCCCGGTGTCAAGAGCGTGGGCTTGGCCCTTTACAGCACCCTCGAGGGCAACAATTGGGGTGAAGGGATCTATGTAGAAGGCCGTCCGGCTCCGGCCCCGGACGAGCATAACGGCTCATCCTGGGATCGGGTAAGTCCGCACTTCTTTGAGACCATCGGCCAACCCGTCATCCGGGGCCGTGGACTTACCGAGCAGGACACCGCCACCTCCCGCATGGTGGCAATCGTAAACCAATCGTTCGTGAAAAAGTTCTTTCCCCAGCAAGACCCCATCGGTAGCCACTTCGGAACGTTTAATCAAAAATATGCCGGGGACTACGAAATCGTAGGCATCGTCGCGGATGCGAAGTACACCAATCCGCGCGATCCGGCTCGGCCCATGTACTTTCGTCCGCTGAGCCAGTTAAACACGAATCTGAAAGAGCACAGCGCGACGACGGCCGAAAGCCGCTCTTTGTTCCCCAACTCAATCACCATTCAGTTTGTCGGCGATGCCTCTCGGCTGGAATCACTGGCTCGCCGCACCCTCGCGAACATCAATCCTGATCTCACCATCGAAAGCTTCAGATCCCTCGATTACCAAGTCGCCGACAATTTCAACCAGGAACGCCTCATCACCCGGCTTACGGGCTTATTTGGTCTGCTCGCGCTCGCATTGGCCTCCGTGGGCCTCTACGGCATCACCGCCTACTCCGTAGCCCGCCGCACCAGCGAGATCGGCCTGCGCATGGCGCTCGGCGCGAATCGCGGCGACGTCGTGGCTTTGGTTCTGCGGAAAGCGCTCTTGCTGGTCGCCCTCGGCCTCGCCATCGGTGTCCCGGTCGCATTGCTGGGTGGACGTCTCATGGCGAGTCAACTCTACGGCGTGCGCCCCTATGACCCGATTTCGCTCGCAGCCGCGGTTCTGCTGCTCTCAGCCTTTGCGGCTCTTGCCGGCTTCATCCCCGCAAGACGCGCCGCCAGCATCGAACCCATGAACGCCCTTCGCACGGAATAGCCGATCCCTGGTCATTCCGTCCGGACGGATTAGCGCTTATCCATTCGACCCACCCTCTCGACTTTGTCATTCCGACCGAAGGGAGGAACCGGCCCCCCTCTCCTCCTGAAAATCTACTGCCCGGTCTATACTGCTCGCATCCCCAGGAGGCGTAACCGCGAGTGGATCTCTACCGCTGGCTTCCATCTGATGCCGTAAAAATCGTCCTCGTTCTCTTCCTCTCTTTCCTGATCGGGCTCGAACGAGAAGAGCACAAAACCTCCGTTGGCGGTTCCTACTCCTTCGGCGGCGTCCGTACCTTCCCTCTGATCGGACTCATCGGCTTCTCCATCGCTCTTCTCGCGGGAAACCAGTTGTTGCCCGTGACCTTGGGCTTTCTGGTGGTTGGCGGCTTCCTGTTGCTGTCGTATTGGCACAAGCTGTGCCGTGTCGAGCCTGCCGGCGTCACCTCAGAAATGTCTGGCCTGGCGACCTACCTCGTCGGAGCCCTCATTTACTACGAACATTTCTGGATCGCCACCGCCCTCAGCGTGGCCAGTCTGCTGCTGCTGGAATTGAAGGTCGCTCTCGAGACGCTCGCCACCCGTACTGCCCCGCAAGAGATTCTTACCTTCGCCAAGTTTCTGCTGCTCACGGCGGTCATTCTGCCTACGCTGCCCAATCAGGAGTTCGGCCGTTTTCACATCAACCCCTTTAAAACCTGGCTCGTGGTCGTCGCCGTCAGCACGATTTCCTACGGCAGCTACGTGCTTCAGAAGGTAACGAAAGAGAGCGGAGGGGTCGTGCTCGCCGCCTTCCTCGGCGGAGCCTACTCTTCCACCGTGACAACCGTGGCGATGTCGCGCCGCGCCGCTCGCGAGCATCGTCCGCATCTGTTCGCCGGCGGCATCCTGATCGCTTCAGGAGTCATGTACCTCCGCCTGGTCGCGCTCCTGACCCTTTTCAATCGGCAATTGGGCGCAATGCTCGCCCCAGCCTTTCTGGTTCTGGCCGCCGTCGCGATTGGCACCGGATGGTTCTGGTCTCGCAGACCAGACGCGCAGGATTCCGAGATCAAGCGCGAATTTGAACCCGGCAATCCCCTCGAACTGTTCGCTGCTTTTCTCTTCGCTCTTTTCTTTCTTGGAATGCTTGTGGCCACGCAGTTGGCAGTGACTTATCTAGGCCGGGCCGGCGTCAACATTCTCGCCGCCATCATGGGAGTCACCGATGTCGATCCTTTCATCATGGGGATGACCCAGGCCGCCGGCAAACTCACCCCGCTTCAAGTCGCCGCCACCGCCGTCCTGATCGCCGCCGCCAGCAATAACCTGATCAAAGGCATCTACTCCTACAGCCTAGCCGGCAAGAAAACCGGCGTTCAAAGCCTTCCGCTCCTCCTAGGCCTAGCCGCCGCCGGCTTAGTCCCCCTCCTGTGGCTCTGAGATCGGCGCTCTCTATCCGGGTGTCTCATTCTGCCGCGAGCTCTTGTCATTCTGCCCAAAGGGGAATGCGGGGATATATCTCACAATATTTCTCTGTCGACTTCGATAAGCTCCTTGCTTTCTTTAAGTTCGTAAGGGGGATGTAGCCTGACCGGGTAAAATATTTATTCTGAATAAGTTACCGGCAAAGTGTTGCGGAATCAGGAGTCAGCGGGACGTTGCTGACAGCAGCGGGCTGACTTTGCTCGACTGCCGGATATCTTTTGGAAGTTTTCGGACACGATGCCAGTGTCTGCGCTTTCCGTATTCTCCCTAAAGGTTGCTCGTCACAGGAAGATTCTCTTGGTGGACAGCTGTGGAAAAGCTCAAGGGTGCTAGCCAAACGCCCTTCCGGCGCTACCCGTTTGACCCTCCCGCACAGCGTGATTAGAATTCGGTCACATCCAATCGTGGGGTTCTCGATGAAGCGCATAGCATGCTTACTGTTGTCCGGTTTTCTTTCGTTCGCCGCCTTCGCCGACGACGACAAAGACAAAGATCACCCCCATCACGAAGATCTCACCGAGATACAGCTCGGCACCGTCCATTTCCCCGTCTCCTGCACGGCGTCGGCGCAAAAGCCATTCGCGCGCGGCGTCGCCCTGCTGCACTCGTTCTGGTACGAAGAAGCCGAGAAGGAATTCGTGCAGATCTCCAAGGAAGACACGCACTGTGCTATGGCGCATTGGGGCGTCGCCATGAGCATCTGGCATCAACTCTGGAACCAGCCCGACGCCAAGGTCATCGCCCGGGGTCTAAGCGAAGCCAACGTCGCCAAACGAGAGGCCAAGAAAGTCACGCCGCGCGAGAATGCCTACATTGCGGCCATCGCCGCCTTTTACAGCGACTCCGATAAGGTCGACCACGACGCCCGCGCCAAAGCCTATTCCGACGCGATGAAAAAGGTATACGAGTCCTACCCGGACGATCACGAAGCCGCCACGTTCTACGCGCTCTCACTGCTTGCCTCGGAGCCGCATCACGACGAGACCTTCGCCAACCGTAAGGCAGCCGCCGCGATTCTCGAGAAGCTCTTCGCCATCGAGCCCGACCACCCCGGCGTCGCGCACTATCTGATCCACAGCTACGACAAGCCGCAACTCGCGCAGCTCGGCATTCCCGCCGCGCGCCGTTACGCGCAGGTCGCGCCCGCCGCTCCCCACGCCCTGCACATGCCCTCGCATATCTTCGCTCGCGTAGGCCTCTGGCAAGACGACATCACCTCGAACCTCGCTTCGGTCGCCGCCACACGTAAAACTGCCGCCATGCACATGGGCGGCGAAGGCCACCAGTTTCACGCCATGGACTTTTTGTTCTACGCCTACCTGCAAAGCGGCCGCGAAGCCGACGCCAAGGCTCTCATGGATGAAGTCAAAGCCATGCCCGAGATGCACGACATGTACGGCGTAGGCTTCGATCCGCACTTGGCCACCGAAGCGCACTTTGCTTCGCTGTACCCGATCGAGATGCGAGACTGGGCGGGCGCAGCGGCGCTGGCGCCCATAGCCGTTCAGGGCACCGCAGAAGATTCCGTGGGATATTGGGCAAAGGCGATCGGCGCCGCGCACCTTCACCAACCGGAGGAAGTCCGCCAGGACGTCAGAGCAATCCAAACCATCCATCAGAAATTCGAATCCGAAAAGAAGCAGGACTTTGCCGAGGCCACGGAGAACGATCTGAAGCAGGCCCAGGCCTGGCTGTCTTTTGCAGAAGGCAGATACGATGATGCCGTCGAGGCTCTGCGGCCCATGGCCGACAAAGAGGATGCGCTGGGCGATGAACCTCAAGGCATTCCGACGCGCGAGATGATCGCCGAAATCCTGCTCGAAGCCAAGCGCCCTCAGCAAGCGTTAGCCGAGTATCAAAACGACCTGAAACTCAATCCCAACCGGTTCAATGGCCTCTACGGCGCAGCCCGCGCAGCAGAACAAGCCGGCAAGCAAAGCGAAGCCGCTGAATACTACGCTCTCCTACTGAAGACCTGCGAAGGCGGAACCTCAACGCGACCAGAACTCAGCCATGCGAAGGAGTTGCTTGCGAGCAAGTGAGCAGCAGGGGTAATGATGAAAATCGAGGCCACTTCGGCCTTATTTCTGATCCTCGGCTTGGGAGGCGGGATGACAACCGAACGCCGCGCTTGAGCGTTGCTTCTCCAAAAATGTCGGACACGCCTGCGCTGATCAACACCTTCCTCATTACGAATGATGTGAACCAGCTCGGCGCTTTCTACGCACAAGTCCTCGAAATCGAGCCGCACACGGTTGGAGAAGATTACGTTGAGTTTCGGACCGAGCACCGCAGTACGCGCTTTGTTCGCCGCCGCTCTGCAGGAGAAATACATCCCTGGCTCCGCGACCTCGGGCCAGAACCACAGCGCGATTCTGGAGTTTAGAGGGGGGACGTCGATAAGGAGTACGCACGGTACACGATCTGGTGAAGTCGTGGGTTAAGGGACCAACCGCCCAGCCCTGGGGGACTCGTTCCCTTTACTTTCGCGATCCCGACGGCAATCTTGTCGACTTCTTTGTGCCTCCTGCTCCCCGGAAATGAGCCTCTCGTATCTCATGTTTCTATCAAAATCAGGAATTAACAATTCACAATCATCGGTTGGCCTTGGTGAGCATCATCTTAACCACCAGCGCCGCGACCATTGCCAGGGCTCCGGCCACCGCGTTGTATTCGCGATGCCTCAGATACAGATCCACAGAGAATCCTCCGTCGCGCTCCTCGCTCAGAGGAAATGGAGAAAGCCTGGGGAACATTCTCGGCACGCGCTTCGCATACGCATCGAACTCGGCAAACGCCTTTCGCAAGAACGCTTCTTCGCCGCGGATCACGGGAAGGTAAATGGCGAAGAACATCACGACGAGCACGATCCCCACCCCCCAACTCTGCGCCGCCACCGCAAATCCCACACCGATCAACAACGACCCAAGGTACAGGGGATTCCGCGTGTAAGCATACGGTCCCGAAGTCGCCAGCGCCTCGTTCTTGCGCACATGTCCGGAAGCGAGCGCCCTAACCAGAAGCCCCGGCACAATCACGATTGCGCCGAGCCCAATGGAGTGCCAAGTCGGCTGGGCCAGCCAGAAGTAGAGCACGGCAAATACAAATCCCAGCGGCACCCGGATGCGCCGCGCGACGCGCGACCATTCAGCCATGAGCACCTTCTGCGGCGTCTGCCAGTAACCGGCACGCCGCCTCCACGACTGCATCCGCGCTGATCTCCAACATTGCTTCGTCCGGCTGCAATCTCCGCGTGTGCGTGGTCGGGCTCGCCGGATTGCGCAACACAATACTGCGCGTTCCATAAGGTCCATTCCGGGCAGGGTCGGTCGGCCCGAAGATGGCCACGACTGGAACTCTCAAGGCTGCCGCCAAATGCATCGGTCCTGTATCCCCTCCGATGAAAAGCCGCGCCCGTCGCGTGAGAGCGATCAACTCCGTAATCGAACACTCGATCGGCGTGGCCGCACCCTCGCTCGCAGCATCGGCTTCACGAGCCAGTGCTTCCTCGCCAGGACCACAGTTAAGAATCGAGCGGACGCCCTCGTTGCCCAGCGCTTTCGCGACTCGGCCATAGCGCTCAGCCGGCCAGCGCTTCGCTCCCCAGCCCGCGCCGGGATTCAGAATCGCGAAATCGCGAACCCCGGCTTCCGCCAACTTCCGGTCAATCCGTCGCTCGGCCTCGCCATCGCTAGGAAGTTGTGCACGCGGGATTGTCATCTTCCGTCGAACCACGCCCTGAGCCAGGGATCCATATTGTTCAATCACATGAGCGCCGTGCGCGATCGCGTGGCTGGTGTACCACAAACTTGCGGGAGATTCCCGCGGTTCTGCCGCGCCATACACAACGCGCGCTCCCGACCAGCGCGCCAGGACGGCGGACCGGATCGCTCCCTGCAGGTCGACCGCGATGTCATAACGCGCCGCCCGAACGTCATTCCACACTTTCGCGATCTCGTGCACAGTCGCCATCCTAAACAGCGAATGTCTCCACCCCGTCAGACTCACCGCATGAACCCAATCCGCGACAGGGCGCTCGGGCGATCGCGGCCCGCGCCGCGGCGATCCGGGCGAACAGAGAAGTTCGGCCCATCGCTCTTCAATCAGCCAGCCGATTGCCGCCTGCGGAAACGCCTCGCGCAGAGCCTGAACCGCAGGCAGTGTGTGGATAACGTCGCCCATCGCGCTCAAGCGAACGATGAGCAGCCGTTCGATGTTCGCAATACCTTCCGCCTGAGGAATCAAGATTTCCTCGGCGCGAGCCGCGAGCCAATGATCCCACTGGTGGAGTGGTCTTTCGGATCGCCCACGATCGCGACGCGTCCGCCATACTCCGCAACCACGTCGCGCTCGGGCACGGTGTCTGCGGTGTAGTCGGTGCCCTTGGCTTGAACATCAGGCTGAATCTCGCGAATGATAGGACGCACGTCAAGTTCCGAAAAAATCACGATCGCGTCGACGTCAGCGAGAGCAGCCACAATCTCTGCACGCTCGTCCGCGGGCGTCACCGGCCTTCCCTCGCCCTTGAGCGCGCGCACCGATTCGTCGGAATTGATGGCGACCACCAAGCGACCGCCGAGAGCC
>CAZILJ010000877.1:0-7475 GCA_964539915.1 uncultured Acidobacteriaceae bacterium
GGCAGGTTTAGCGCCGCGGCGCCGGCTTCCTGCAGCGGCGCGGGCGCGCCTACGGTTAGAAAATCGTGGACCTTGCGGATTGCGTTCGTGATTTTTTCGGGCGCAACCGCCCAGCCTACGCGCCATCCGGTGACGCTGTAGGTTTTTGACATGCCGTTGATGGTGACCGTGCGCTCACGCATCCCTTCGAGCGAGACCATCGAAATGTGTTCGGTGCCTTCGTAGAGGATGTGTTCGTAGATTTCGTCGGTGATAGCCAGCACGTCGAACTCGACGCACAGGTCGCGAATTAATTCGAGTTCGGATCGCGTGAAAACTTTGCCTGTCGGGTTGTTGGGGGTGTTGACGATGATCGCCTTCGTGTTCTTGTCGAACGCGCGGCGCAATTCTTTCGGATCGAAGGTCCATTCGCCGCCGTCTGTCGCCGGAGGACGCAGCTTTACGAACTTTGGTTTTGCGCCGCTCAAGACCGAGTCTGGGCCGTAGTTTTCGTAGAAGGGCTCGAAGATCACGACTTCATCGCCAGCATTGCAAACCGCAAGCAGAGTCGAAATCATCGCTTCCGTCGATCCGCAGCACACCGTGATCTCTTTTTCTGGATCGACGGTGATCCCTTGCCAAACGCCCATCTGCCGAGCAATTGCGTTCCGCAGATTTTTCGCGCCCCAGGTAATCGCATATTGATTCACGTCTGCCGCAACGGCTTGTTGCGCGGCCTGTTTGATCTCTTGAGGAGCAGGGAAGTCGGGGAATCCTTGGGCGAGATTCACGGCGCCATGCAGCATCGCCTGGCGCGTCATTTCACGGATGACGGACTCTGTGAAATGACCGACTTTGTCGCTGAGGAACTGTTTGCTGGACGCGGCCGGGCGGAGCGGGGGAGCTGCCGGCGCTCCATTTCTCTTGTTCTTATTCTTAGTCGAAGGGTTCTTGGGGCTTATTGAAACACGGTTTGCCATAAAGGGCAGACTAGCATAGCTCGGAGTAGCGCCGCCGACCGCTGGGAGGGCGAGTCGGCCCTCGCACAGCCGGCGAGACACCGGCGCTCGAGGACCGCCGCTTTCAGGGCTTGAACCCGACGCTTTGCCAGAGTTCGGCAGTGTGATAGATGGTCCCGCCGGTGATCACATATTCGACATTTCTGATGTTGTGAATGTCGTCGAGAGGATTGCCGTTCACCAGAATCAGGTCGCCGCGCTTTGCGTTCTCGATGGTGCCCGATTCTTTATCCAAACCCATCGCCCGTGCGGGCACGATCGTCGCGGCTTGGATGGCCTCCAGCGGCGTGAATCCGGCCTGCACGTACAGTTCGATTTCGCGGTGCAGGCTATGGCCGGGGACGGTTTGATCCGTACCGGCTACGACCGGAATCCCCGCTCGATGCAGCGCTCCGACGATCGCTAATTCCTTTTCGAACACCTTTTCGTCAATTTCCGACCGCTCTGTCGGCGGCGCGACGTCGGTGAGTTGCTCGGCGAGTTCGGGAGCGACCTTGTTGACGCCGGGTTCAAACGTGGCGGGAGGTTTTGCCGTCGTCGCGGTATAGAACTCGAACAACGCCATGGTCGGATCGACGACAGTGTGATGTTCCTTCAGGAACAATAGCGCCTTCTGCGCGTCGGCAGAGTCGAGGTCAAGATTGGCCGTCGCCTTCATCTTCTCGATTCGGCTCATCTCGGAGGGGTACGGGGAGTGCATAATATCGGCGATGAATTCGATGTGGTTGATCTGATCTTGCCCCGCTTCAATCGTTTGTTACGCGTTCAATCCTTCCGGGACGTGTCCGGTAACCGTCATACCCAGGCGATGCGCCTCATCGGCGACAATCTTCAGTTCTTCGAGTTTCACCGAACTGTAAATCTTCATTTGCTGGAAGCCCGCTGCGTGATAGCGATCGGTCCACATGCGCGCCTGCTCGGGGGTGTCGACGCGTTCGACGCCGATGGTAAGCGGGCCCGTACCGTCGACGATGCCCGCTAACAGCAATCTCGGACCGAGCCCGCGACCTTTCGTGATGGCGTCGCGCACGGCAGTGATGAATTCAATCTCGTTGCCGCAATCGCGCACCGTGGTCACGCCCGCCGCCAGGTAGATTGGCCCCCATTCAACCTGCTCGAAGTGGGCGTGCATATCCCAAAGGCCGGGCAGGATGGTTTTGCCGTGCGCATCCACGATGTTGGTATGCTTGGGAATCCTCACCTTCGATCGCGGACCGACGGCGAGGATGCGTCCCTTGCGAATCACAACCGCCGCGTCGGCAATCGGAGCGGCGCCCGTACCGTCGATCAGGGTGCCGCCGACAATCGCGATCGTCGATGCGCGGCTGCCCGAAATCCCTTTTGACACCTCGGCGAGGGCGCTCATGCCATCCGCGCCTGCCCGTCCCACGAAATCGCCCAACGCACTCTCGTAGCCGTCGCGAATCGCTTCAAAGTGATCGAATTCTGCGTCGGTGGTGACGGCGGCGACGAGTTTGCGATTCGCATCAAACCAAAGCGTTTCGCGTCCCCAGATGAGACCCTCGATGGTGAAGCGGTCGAGTTTCTCATCTTTTGTGCCCACTCGAACTGTGTCCCGGCCGCGCGATTCCACTTTTACGCTGCCGCTTGGAAGCGTCGCCAGTTGTGCCGGGGAGCCATGCGTGGCCCAGTAGCGCACCATCAGCATTTGCATGGTCGTGGGAGCATATCCTCGAATGGTGAAGAAGGGTCCGGTGGGCGCCGCGGAAGCGCTCTGCTTGGTACGAGTGCGGAACTGAACTTTGCCGGCGTCGACGGTTATGGCCTCGTCAATTGACACCGGGCGCGCTGTCTGGCCTTTGATCTCAAATGCCTGCGGAGTCAGGTCCTGCGCCCCGCGAAACGTCGCCGTCAGCGGAACCGGCGTTCCCCGGTCGGTAAACTTGAAATCCATCTTCACTACGACGGAGTCGCCGTCGCGGCTGATCTCGTAGTTCTCTTGACCGATCGCCTGCTCAAATTTGTGCAGCGTAAACTTGCCCTGCTCAACGATCCCAGAGGCTTCGGTCGTAGGTGGTTGAGGAGAACCGATTGTATTGGCAACAGCGGCAGAAAAGACAAAGCTCGCCAAAACCGGAAAGAGGAGCTTCTGAATTTGTTTTCGCATGGGTAGAAGAATTCGTCGAAAATATCGGAAGACGCCGTGTTCTCGTGAACCATAGAGGCCACAGAGGGCTTTCTGGCTCCGTGTTCCTGTGACCTCTGTGGTTAAGATTCCAAGTTGCTCACCGTCGAGAGGCTCAGCTCTCCTTCACCGCGATCCCCAACTCCCGCAACTGTCGCTCATTCACCGGAGTCGGCGCATCCACCATTAAGTCGACCGCGCGCGCCGTCTTGGGGAAGGGGATCACCTCCCGCAGGCTTTCAGCGCCCGTCAAAATCATCACGATGCGATCCAGGCCGAGCGCGATCCCTCCGTGCGGAGGCGTGCCATACTCCAGCGCTTCCAGGAAAAATCCGAAGCGAGATTTTGCCTCTTCGTCTGTCATGCCGAGCGCGCGGAAGATTTTACGCTGGATATCCTGGCGGTGAATACGAATGGAGCCAGACCCGAGCTCCGTGCCGTTGAGTACCACGTCGTAGGCCAGCGCCCGCACCGCACTTAGCGGCGATTGCGGATCATTCACCGACTCCACACCTGCTTCCAGCAAGCTCATGTCCTGGTCGTGCGGTGAGGTGAACGGATGATGCGCGGCCATCCACTGCTTTTCGCCTTCATCCCACTCAAACATCGGAAAATTCGTGACCCAGAGGAACCGAAAATCTTTCGCTGGATCGCCGCTTTTCTTGAAAATTCCGTGTCGCTCCGCATATTTCTGCGCCAGCGCAAGCCGCAACAGTCCCGCCGACGCATAAATCGCGAGTTCTGCGGGTGTAACCTTGCGGTTTGACGGCATCGCCGTCTGCGCCTCACCTTGCGCCGAACCGGCGACCAGCACGATGAGATCCCCCTCTTCCAGGGCTGTCTTGTTGGCGATTGCGGCCGCGGCTTCGGGGAATTTGTTGCCGATGCGCTTGAAGTCTTCGAAAATCTTGGCACCGCCCTTGGCGTGGAACATGGGCTTGATGTCGTCGCGCTCTTTGCGCGACAACTCGCCGACCTTGGGCGTTCGAATCGCGATCACCGGCAGATTCGCATTGATCGCCAGTTCCTCGAGATTCTCCGGCGTAAAGCAGTCTCGCACTTCGGTGAACGCGGGCAGGCGCAAATCCGGCTTGTCGATCCCGTAGAGCCGGATGGCCTCGTCATAATCCATGCGCGGAAACGGCGTCTGGATCGCGCTGCCTGCGGCCTGGAACGCCGCCGTGAGAAATCCTTCTACCACTTCCCACACCCGTTCTGGCTGCGGATACGACATCTCCAAATCGATCTGGGTGAACTCCGGCTGGCGATCGGCGCGCAGATCTTCATCGCGGAAGCAGCGCACGATCTGAAAGTACTTGTCGAACCCCGAGATCATCAGGATCTGCTTGAATAATTGCGGCGACTGGGGCAGCGCGTAAAACGTCCCGGGCTGAACGCGGCTAGGCACCAGATAATCGCGTGCGCCCTCAGGCGTGGACCGAGTCATGAAGGGCGTTTCAATTTCGAAAAATCCCTCGGCTGAAAGATAATCGCGGATCGCCTTCGCTACCTTGTGCCGCGTCTCAATGTTGAACTGCATCACCTCGCGCCGCAGAGCGATGTAGCGATACTTCAGCCGCGTCTCTTCATTGGTCAGGGCTGTATCCGAGGGCAAAAACGGTGGCAGCTTCGACTCATTCAGAATGCGAATCTCTTTTGCCACCAGTTCCACTTCGCCGGTGGGAATGTTCTTGTTTACCGTGTCGGAGTCGCGCCGTTTCAACGTGCCGATCACAGCGATCACATATTCGTTGCGCAGAGCGTTCGCCTTGTCGTGGGCCGCCACGTCGAGTTCGCGGTTGAGCACAACCTGCGTCACTCCGGTTCGGTCGCGCAAGTCAATGAAGATGAGGTTGCCCAAGTCGCGCCGCCGGTTTACCCATCCCATCAGCACGGCGTTTTTGCCGGCGTCTGAGGCGCGCAGCGTCCCGCACATATGAGTCCGTCGAAGATCTCCTAAGAAATCAAGCAAAGTGTGTCCTTAAAGTGAGAATGCGGCAGAATGCCGAAACACAAGATTATAAACGCTCTTTACTTGCAAGGATTTGTAAGCAAAGTCGGAATTTGCCGGGCCGGGTTCCGAAAGAGATTTTGGTAGAACCGATGTCCTTCCGGCTATCCAGACGCCTTATCGCGCATCTACTATGAGTAAGATGGTTTTAGTCAGCCCTCCCGGCGAAGACGAGCAACTCGTGCCCTTCCCCCGGCTACTGGTCGAGTTGCCATCCGGGCCGCAAGTGTTCTTCGGCAATCTGCGCGACGCGCTGTTTCCGCGCCGACTTCCGCCGCTCGAACTCGGCTCCGCCCCTGCGCCTTTTTGGCCTGACGTATTCGTCGAACGCCCTTTGCCGTTGGGCCGTTTCGTGCAGTCGACCGCATATCACGTGGTTGCGTTCGCGCTGCTCATCGGATTCACTCGCTTTTTCGCATTGCAGCCTCAGGTGGTGGCGAGACCGACCTTCGATCATGCTCAAGTGATCTATTACCGACCCTCAGAATATCTTCCACCACTCGATACCCGCAGCCCGCAGGAGGCTCAACCCGCGAAGGCCGACCCGGAGTTTTCGCGCCAGCCGATTATTTCTGTTCCTGCCGAATCCGACAATCGCTCGCAGACGATCGTCACGCCACCCGACGTCAAGTTGAAACACGACGTCGCTCTGCCCAACATCGTGGCATGGTCGGACCGCATGGAGAAGCCACGGCTGGCGATTCCGCCCGTCCCGCTGACCCCCGCTGCGGATATTGTCCGCATCGCTCCTCAACTGGAGAGTTCCGTCGTGGCCCCGACCCCCGACACTGCGCATCTTATGCAGCGGCGGGATTCGCCGACGCTGCAGAACTCGCTAGTCGCTCCGCCACCCGACCTGCGTAGTTCGAACTCGTCCGCCTTCCAGGCGCCGCAACCTGCCGTCGTTGCGCCTCCGCCAAGCGTCGAGAACGCGTCCACTCGTCCGCTCGGCGAGCTGAACATGGGCCCGAGTTCCGTGATTGCCCCTGCGCCCCAACTTCCGGTTGCCGAACAGCGCGCCGTTCGCGGTTCTGGTCCCTCCGCGATCGGCAGCAGCGTTCCTCAACTCGTTCCTCCGCCTCCGTCGGTTTCTGCTGCAGCGTCGTCGGGGGACTTTGGAGCGCGGGGCCGTATGATTGCGCTGAACCTCCATCCCGCCGTGGGCGCTCCGCCGAGCCCGGCCGCCGGCAACCGTCGAGGCACTTTTGCCGCCACGCCCGAGGGCCACGCCGGAGCTTCAGGTTCGCCCGGTTCGGTCGCTGCAAACACTGGAGTTGGCGCCAATGGCAACGGCAACAACAAAGAGAACGCTGGATCAAGCAGGAAGGGCGCCGGTGATGTTCCCGCAGGTCTTTACGTGGGAAGCACAGCGACGAATCCATCGCCCGTTGCGGGCGATCCTAACGAATCTTCGACGAACTCCGTGAACCCGAACCTTATTGCGAGCGTGCGCCCGCCTCGCGTGACCAGTTCCCCTCGAACCATGCAGCCGGAAAGCGCGACCAAGCTTTCTGAACCAGAACGCGCCGTCTTCGGAAATCGCCGGTTTTATTCGGTCACGCTCAACATGCCAAACCTGAATTCAAACGGCGGCAGTTGGATCGTCCGCTTTGCGGAACTCAATCATGAGTCAAACGATCATGGCTCCCACGCTCAAAACCCGAATGAACCCGCAGAAAACATCACTCAGCCCGCCGCCACGCGTAAAGTAGACCCTGGATACCCTCTGCAACTGATGCAGGAGAACGTAGCGGGAACGGTAATCCTCTATGCGATCATTCACGCGGACGGAACGGTAGGCCAGGTGCGCGTTCTTCGCGGCGTCGATGAACGTCTTGACCAGCGGGCCAGCCGGGCTATCGGACAGTGGCAGTTTCAGCCGGCCACGAAAAATGGAACTCCAGTCGACGTCGAGGCAACATTCCAAATTCCATTCCGTCCCCCGCGCCTGGGGACGAACTTTTAGCGACAGCTATTACTTTGCCTTGGTCGCTTTCCCATCCATCACCATCGTCCACTTCGTTCCATCCGGCGACATCTCGTAGCTGAAGGCATACGAGGTCGGCGAGGCGATTGTCATCTTGAATCGCCCCTTCATGGTCATGCCGCCCATTTTCTCATCGTTGACCCATGTCCACGTGTCGCCGTCGACCGTGCCCTTCGAATCCGTGAACTCTCCCCAACTGTTGAACTCCCGATACGTATAGGACTTATCGTCCGGGGAATATCCCATGAGCGTGAGTCCCGATCCGTCGCCCATGGAACTCTTGAAATCTGCATGGCAGACGATGAAAAATCCGCCTTCCATCCACTCGCACTT
>CAZILJ010000878.1:0-3358 GCA_964539915.1 uncultured Acidobacteriaceae bacterium
GGGCCACTCTGCCGCCACGATTGAATAGCGCACCGAATCGCGAGGGAGGTAGTCGGCGGCCATGCGGTGGGCGCGGAGGATTCCTTCGAATTGCCCGCCGATCCGCTCAAGTGCTGCACGAGAGCGTTGGTTTCGAGCATCGGTGTGAAAGCAGACGCGAAGCACACGCCAGACCTCGAAGGCATGGGTCAGCATGAGCAGCTTGGCCTCGGTGTTGGCCGATGTCCGGACGGCGGAGCGCGCCAGCCACGTGTAGCCGATTTCACATGCGTCCGGCAGGCCGCGTCCGTAAGACGGATGGCCTTGCGGCCATGACCAGCGCTCGATGTTCCAGAAGCGCGTCGAGCCGATGACAACATCGTCGCTAGTTCGAATGATCGCGAAGGACACCGCCATACCGGCCTCCTTCCAAACCAGGGCGGTGTCGACATATTTCGTGGCTTCGGCTTTGCCGCGCGGGACAGGGCTCCACTGATACAGCGAGAGATCGTCCCCGGCGGCAGCCACCAAACCATCGATGTGATGACGATCCAGCGGCTCCAGTCGAACCTGCTGGCCCTGCAGAACAGAATTCTCCCTGGTCATCGCTCCACTATGCAATGACCGCGAGCTCGACCGCAACAACGTGCGGCGGGCTCACCTCGACAGCAGGGCAGGCTTCCGCCCGACGACTGCGAGGGCAAAACGCCCTCGCGACCGCCGGCAAGATGCCGGGGCTACGAGTCCAGCGGCTTGACGACTGTCACCTTGCTGTAGGCCACGCGAAAGCCCAAACGCTCTGCGTTGCGCTGCGAGGTTGAGCCGCCTTGCGTGACCACAACGGCAAATTCGCATCCCGCCTCAGAGGCGGCGGCCATGCGAGCACGCAGCAGGGCCGTCTGCAGACCGCGTCCGCGAAATTCCGCGAGTGTACCCGCACCGCACAAAGCAAAGACTCGGTGCTCGGGAATGATCAGCCCGGTGCCGCACGCCACGAGTCTGCCCTCAACGCTGGCTACGAACGCCAGCGCCCGCTCCATTTGGTAGAACGGCGCGACCAGTCCCCGAAACGCATCCGGGGCACCGTCGGGAAAGAATGCGCTCTCGACGATGGCACTCGCGGAGTGGGCTTCTTCCAGGCGACTGCGCCGAATCTCGGATCCGGCCGGAGCCGGTGGGACGCTCTCGCTGGCCTCGAGTTTCCGGAACAAAACGTTATTCAACTCCGCGATCCCGTAACCACGCTCCTTGAACATCGCGAAGATCCCGGGTTCGTGCAGAGGACATAGGTCCACTTGCGACGGGGCCTTGTGCGCGCGGTAGAACTGCTCCACGCGATTCAGGTCGTCGACCGTGAACGGACGGTCCAGGCCGACTCCGGTTGCCCGACCAATGGGCGAACCAAGTCCGGCGAACACCATGTGTCCGCCGCAGATTTTTTCCTCGGCTGCTCGAATTTCGGGACGCGTCTTTTGAAAATTTCGCGCGTATAGCACTTGCGGCATCTCCTCGCCCGACTCCAGTCGGCGAGCGAATGCCTTATCCACGAATTGCATGGAAAGATCCTTTCTGTTCGGGTGCGACAAAGTGCAGGTAGAAGAAAAGAGCGCTGTGCGCACACGTCGGCGTGCATTTCGCTCAAGGGTTACGACTCGCAGAATTAAACGACGGCAGTCATAGGCAGGACGACAGACTACTGTCTAACTGACTTTTTTTCAAGCGCCAATCAACCATCACCATGGGCGGAAGCCACTCGCTCAAAGCTGACAGCTCATAGCTGACCGCTGCTTCACTCACACCTGTTGTCGTGCTTCGCCCAGCGAGACGCTCACATCCATCTTTTTCTTATTGCGGTAAATGGTGATTTTCACGGTATCGCCGGCGCGGTGGTTGTTCATCATCTGCGCGAGATCTTCTTCGTCGCCAACTTTCTGGTCATCGATCGCCACGATCAGGTCGCCACCCAAAGTGATCGCCGTATTTCCCAGGTAGGCTCGTTGGTTGCCAGCGTGAAGCCCCGCTTGATCGGCCGATCCGCCGGGAGTGACCTGAATGACCAGCAATCCGAAGTCGACCGGTAATCCGAGTTCATCCGCCAGTTCGGGGCTGATCGCAATCGTGCTTACACCCAGAGCGGGACGGCGCACTCGTCCCAGCGTCATCAGATCATTCAGCACGGCCTTGGCGGTATTGATGGGAATGGCAAAACCAATGCCTGCATTCTGGCCCACACTCGAAAGAATCATGGTATTGATGCCGATCACTTCTCCGTGCCAGTTCATCAGCGGCCCACCGGAGTTGCCGGGATTGATCGCGGCGTCGGTCTGAATGGCTTCCTCAATCATGGCGCCATTGGGCTCGCGCACCGGCCGGATGGAGCTCACGATTCCGCGCGTCATCGTTCCCGCCAATCCAAAGGGATTGCCGATGGCATACACCTTCTGCCCCACTTGCAGATTGCGCGAATCACCCAACACGGCCGGAACAAGATCCGACGCCTTGATCTGGATGACTGCCAGATCATGAGGCTGATCGGTGCCTACCACAGTTGCTTTGTACTTCTTGCGGTTGTGCATTGTGACTTCTACCTGACGCGCGTCGGCAATCACGTGATAGTTCGTCAGAATGTGCCCTTCCTTGTCGATCACAAATCCTGAGCCTTGCCCTTCCTGGGGCACAAGGCCGTAGAAGAAATCAAAGGCCATGGCCCGGGAGGTGACGTTGACCACCGAGGGAATATTTCTTCTGTAAACGGAAATATTGTTCTGCTCTTCGCCGTCGAGCGACTCATTCGGAGCCGCCTCCGTGATCTCCACCTGTGCGGGATGGGTCAGCCAATTCGTGGGATGGAATCCACCGGACTGGGAGTTCGACCGCCAGGTCGTGAAGTAGAAGAACGCGCCGGCCAAGGCCACCGCGAAGATCAAAGGCCGCAGTAGTTTCATAATTTCAAACCATCCAAGAATAAGTACGAAGTTCTAGAGGAGAAAGGTCCCTGAATTGATTCTAAACAATGCCTCGCCATGAAGCACGCCGGTCCGAGTAGGGTGGCTCGGGCAGTCGTACGGGGAAATTCAGGCAATTTGGGCTTTCTGCTCCAATGCCGACTCACGCAGGTAGAGAAATAGCGGCAGGCCGAGCGAAACTCCTACGCTGAGCACGGCGACGACCACCAGCCACCGGTTGCGAATCCCAAGACGCTTGCTCTCGATTCGCGTGAACCCCAGCAGGGCGACCGCAGAGACGATGACATCCATGCCGAAGAATGCGCCGATTCGGTTGGCAAACAGCTCGTGGGCGAACAGGACAAGGTTCAATCCATGTTGGAATACCCAGGGAACAAACTCGGCGTACGGAAGCAACACTCCGGCGAGGCAGA
>CAZILJ010000879.1:0-4479 GCA_964539915.1 uncultured Acidobacteriaceae bacterium
GCCAAAGTCATTGTCTATGGCGCGCCGCAGTTAACCGGCAAATCAGTCGTGTCTTCCGCCAGTGGATGCAACGACTGAGAATCTGGCTGCCGTAAACTCGTCGACCGCGCAACCGAGTCATCAGGGCAGCCAAGCCGCCGACCCAAAACCCTTAGATCTGCGTTCGTTTGCAGCGGCAATCAGCGCCCGGAAAATCTCCCGCGAAGCCGCATCGTCCTCCACCGAGCGCTCCGGATGCCACTGCACCGCCACCACGAAATGATCCGGCGACGTGCCTTCGACCGCTTCAATGATCCCGTCTTCGGTGCACCGCGCCACAACCCGCAGCCCCTCGCCAATCTCATCCGCCGCCTGATGATGAGAGGAATTCACCGGCGCAATGATCGGATCTGAGCTTTTGTATGGCGCAACCTCAGCCGGGCGCGGCTCAGCGCCGTCGGCTGGACCAGTGATTTTGGGTGGCATAGCGGTTTGCGGTGGGGTAGCGCTGTCAGCGCTGCGAATAACCCTGCCATTATCACCGGGGGGGGCAGCCCCGGAGGGAGCCGCCCCGCTCACGATCCGCCCGAGCCTCGAGCCGGCTTCGATCTCGACCGCATGGGCCACCGGAACACCCCTTCCGGCTTCATGATCAACTTTCGCCCGCGCCGCCTCCGGCAGGAAATCCGGAATGTGTTGAATGAGCGATCCCTTGCGGAACACATTCAGCGTCTGCAACCCATAGCAGATCCCCAGCACCGGCTTGCGCAGCCTGTAAGCATGCTCCAGCAGAAGGTCATCGACGGCATCGCGGCGCGGATCGGCAGCCGCCGTATGACTCGACCGCGAGGCGTTGAACTTTGCGGGATCCACATCGGCCTTGCTCCCGGGCAGCAGCACTCCGTCACAGCGCTCCATGATCTGCCTGACTTCTTCCGGGGTCTGATCGAGCCGGATGCGAACCGGTTCGCCTCCAACCAGCGTGACCGCCTTCTCATACTGCGGAATCGCCCGCTCCGCATACTCGGGGTCAGAGCTGTGCGGCATCGGAATCGCAATGCGTGGCGCCATGCTCTTCATTCGATGGTCAGCCCATCCTCTCGATCGCGGAAAGGGTCTTGTTTTGGCGGTAGTGCCGGACTTCCATCACCAGGGCGAGCACAAAGACTATGCTTCCGGCAACCAGCGCCATCGGAATCGCGATGTGCCGGTAGGCGATTCGCATGTCCGGATGCACCCCTCCGAACGCAGAAACGATGGCGATGCCCAAGATAGCGAGCAACAAGCTGATAGCGAAGCACAGCAGGGTCCCAATAAATGTCACCAGACAGACGCGCACCACCAGCCCGTACCATCGCGGTTTACGGATTGAACCTGGGACTGACATGATTTCATTCTACTGGTTCGAACTGTACCGCATCGCCTGACATCCTCCCGCCACGTTTCAGCCTCCCTCCATCTCGCCGGGTCCCTATTCCGCAAGATTTTGAATGCAACTTCTTTCCTGTCAATATTTTGCCCGCAAGGCATCGGGTTGCCTGCCGTTACCCCCGCAAGCCGCATTTTAACTTGAAGCGTCCAAAACTTTTGGTGTGATATACACCCAATCTTGCCAGGCCCGCAGTTATGCCATCGCCATTGCAGCCCACCTCAACCCGTGTGTGTAGAATAGGGCAGCATGTCGCAAGCAGCCCCGCCGATTACGCGCAGCCCCGCCGAAGTCGTCCGTCTCACGCCCGTTTCTCAGGCGATGAACGGCATTTGCTACGCCTCCGCCGGAGAAATTGCCGTGAACTCTTTTGACCTGGAGCGTATGGTTTCGGCAGTCCCAACCAAAGTTGCCGCCGCGCTCGAGCGCAAGGCGTACTACTTTGTGCCATTAACTGTTTCGCAGGGCGAGGAGACTGTCATCGCCGACCGCTACGACGTCGCGCTCAGCGACAACGCCGTCTGCCATCGCAACTTGAACCTAGGCGACTCGCAGTGCGTGTTCATCTCCACCCGCTTGATGGACGACAAATTCTCCGTGGCTTTCGAGTTCTATATCAACGTCGGCCATGCACTGGTTGAGCGCGCGGGCGTCTCGAGCGACTTCAGTGAACTGGCATGGAGTCAGGTGCACGCGGGAGTCCGCGGCGAAACCTCACTCGACGCCTGGGAAGCACGCAAACTGGCGACTGTCGATGGACCTGACACCGAGCGCTTCAAGAATGAATACCTCGACGCCACATTCTCCGACACGATTTCCATTTACTTGCTGTCGCTCTACCTTGACGTCGACTACTTCGATCTTCGCGAGCGCGATTATCCGTTGCTCGCTCCCTCTGCCCTGGCCGAGCGCCTCCGCAAAGTAGCAGAGTTGTTCCCGCCCAATACCGGATTCGAATTCGCCGTACTCTACAAGCGTCGCGCCTAAGTCCTTTAACTGACCTCAATTACTCACGAGGCTCCGCCTCAGACCGACGAGGCATGTTCCGCGATGCGGAGGACTTCGTCGCCCCTTTCTGCGTACTCTCAAAAGGCATGGCTGAGCCGCATCCAAGAGGCGACCCATTTCGAGTCCATATCGCATATTCATTTGATCGATACGATCGCTTCGCCGTGCCATCGCCCCCAGTGTGGTACAGGGGTTCGTCGGTTGTGCGAAGTGTGGCTACGCCTTGTCGCGAACCTCGACGGCAAACCAGCGCACGGAAAATTCATTACTACAAGTGCCTTAAACGGTCAAAATTACCTTTTGTGTAAGGGGCGTGCTTACGCCACCCTAAGGGGACAAGGCATTGCACTGCTAGTGCTCCGCGAGAGTGGCCGCCTAAGACTAGATTCATTGGCATCAAGTTTTTCCCCTTAGAGGCAACTAGAGTTGTGTGTGCGGCGCCTCGAACGCTGCGGTAAAGTGCCCGATCAGTGCTCGACAATTTACAATCATCCTTCGCATGACTGTGACCGTTCGATCGTTCGCGAAGATCAATCTTGGGCTGCGCATCGGCGCCCCTCGGGACGATGGATTCCATGACTTGCTGACGATCTACCAGACAATCGGTATGCACGATTTGATTCACGTCTCGGTGAGCCGCGGCCAGGGAATCGAGATTCGCTGCTCGGATTCGGGCGTGCCGACAGATGAGTCCAATACCTGCTTCCGCATCGTTGACAAAGCTATGGCCGCGCTCCATACGAAAGGGCGCGTGGTCGTCGAGATCGAGAAGCGATTACCAGTCCAGGGAGGACTGGGCGGAGCATCGGCAAATGCCGTCGCCACGTTGCTGGGGCTGGAACGGGCGTTGAACAAGCTCTTGCGATCGGCTGAGAAGTTGCGAATTGCGGCGGAAGTCGGTTCGGATCTTCCGTTATTTCTGATCGGCGGAACTGTCTTGGGAGTTGGACGGGGCGAGCAGGCTTATCCTCTCGAAGACTTGCCGGCAATGCCTTGCGTTGTCGTAACGCCGCAGGTCGGCGTGTCCACCCCGAAAGCATTCGCCGCGTGGGATCGACTATGTGGCGCGGGCGCCCCCGACCGCGAAGCACCCTCCCGGTTGCAACGGCCAGAGGAGGTTTGCCGGCAGGAGTCAGCCGAGCTTCCCTCGGGCCGGTCGGGTCAAAGAACCGGCCCAACACCAACCGAATTAACCGCGTCGGGCCAGGCCTCCTTCGACGGGACCAAATTGACGCTGCCGAATGTCTCCGATAGAATGAGTGAGCTTGGGCGTGCCTTGTCGGCATGGCTGAGTGGACCTTACTCCGGTGCTCCTTTTAGGAGGGGCCGGGCCGAGAATCACCTTCTCGAGCTTGTCCGGACCGGGATTGAAAACGACTTCGAAAAGGTCGTCTTTCCTGAATATCCCGAGTTGAGTGATGGAAAACGTGCGCTTTTGCGCGCGGGCGCGAAATATGCGTCCTTGTCGGGTTCCGGTTCTACGCTGTACGGGCTGTTCGCCTCGCGGAGAGTGGCTTTACGGGCGACTGCCAGGCTCCGGAAGCAAGGCTGGGCGGCGCACTTGACGCAGACGTTGCCACGGCGGGGGTACTGGAAGCGGATCGTAACCGATTGACCGTCCAGATCTCCCGGAGTTCGGCCGGCTCAGGAATCTTGGTCGGCGAAGAATTTTTGATTGTTGATTTTCGATTGTTGATTGACAGTTGGGATGCCCCGCTAGGGGTTCAATCCACAATCGCAAGTCGACAATCAACGACTGGATTCACTGGGCCGTCGACTAATGGTAGGTCAAGTGCCTTTGGAGCACTTTGTCTAGGTTCGAATCCTAGCGGCCCAGCCAGAATAAAGAGCTCTTAGCTGTTGGCCTTTAGCCCTTAGCTGTCGAGATGGGGTTTGAGGTTTGGCTAAAGGCTAAGAGCTAAAGGCTTAAACCCTATGCCTACTTTGGTGACGCCGACCGACAAGGCGGTTGAGAAGAAGAGTCCACCTGTGACGGACGAAAAGCGCGAGCCTAAGCAACGTCCGCGTGTAGACGAGAAGTTCAAGATCTTCAGCGGCACGGC
>CAZILJ010000880.1:0-6092 GCA_964539915.1 uncultured Acidobacteriaceae bacterium
GCGCTTTCCTCCAGTTCAGCAATGTCGGGATCAGTTTGGTCGGCGAACTTACCGTTAACCGTAAAGTCGTGCGTCATGTCATCGATTTAGAGAGACCGGGCGTTTCCGGATGGATCTGGTCATGCACAATGGATTCGGCGCCCGCTCGGCTCCTCACAGAGTCGGCGCTCCCGCGAATGACTAACCCCGGCGCCTTCACGTTCTGCCAGACTTCGCCGAGGTTCAACCCCTGTAGCTGCTGATAAAAGACAGCCGGACTACCGTAGCGCCCCTCTGGGGCGTTCGCACCAAAGGCTCGTCTACTCCGGATGCTGCGCGACAACCTGCCCGGGTGTCATCCCATTCATCATGGTACCAATCGTAAAAGTCCGCAAAAGCTTTGACCGCGGTGTTCACCTCGGCCGGCGGCGCTCCAGTTCCAACCTGTGCCCGTACCATGTACGCCCTAGGAGCGACAGGAGATGAAGCCGCGCACCAGGGGCTCGCGGGGTGCATGGCAGAGAATCCGCTGCGGTTGCATAGGCCGACAACGAAGACACGATCAAGGTCGGTGAAGTCGTACTTGGCCTTGCCATTGAAGGCGGCCGGCCAACCTGTGATCTCGATCTCGGAATCAGCCTTTGCGCATTCGCCCTGGCTCTTGCCGGCGGCCGCTTTATCCATGCGAACAGTCGCATATCCAGACTCGTCTATCCGGCGGCGTAGCAGAATTCCGAAACCGTCATGCGTGCCTCGGTCGGGATACTCCATGCTGTCGCAACTCAACCAGCCGACGAAGAAGAACTTTACCGGTTGTGTGATTGGGAGGTGTGATAAAAGTGCGAAGCTTTTCACCGCGGGAGTTGGCGAACCAGTCGAAAAGGACCGTGGCGTGGTCAAAGTGTTCGCGGGGCTGGTTTGGGAGATGACGGCCAGGCTCAGAAAAATGACGGTAACGAGACCGGCGTGCTTCCTCTTCATCGCGACGTTTGTCTGCGAGTGGCTAGGACAAGTGTTGGACAGAGAAGTTAGCAGAGCCTCTGCACGGGTGCAGCCTGCGACAGGACAAAATGGAAGGACGCTAGCCTTTCTCCAGCGCCGTTGCAAACGCATCGAGGGATAGGGAGCGCAGCAGGTTGCGGCGCATGCCGCGCTCCACTTCGGCCAGCCCGTCGGAAGCCGTCGTAATCCACTGGAAGTCGGCAGACTCGCCCAACCGCTTGAGCTCAGACGCGATGTCGGTATTGCGGATCAGCTCCGGAGCCCCCGCTTCCAGCGACGCAAGATCGCGAAGTAAAGAATAGAGGGTGCGAATCAGCTGCTCGATCTTTTCCCGCCCCTCCGCCCCCGCCCGGTAGGATTCGGTGATTTTGAACAGCTCGCTGTGCTCTCCAGTTCGCAAGGCGGAGTTCAGGATCGTCATCGCGTGGGCGCGAGCGGCGACGTAGCCGGGGAGATCGAAGCTGCGGGCGCGTCCCACCGCGCCTTCGCTGAGACGCGCGACGAGAGCGCGCTCGCTGGCCTTCCATTCGGGACGATGCTCGGCTAGATGGCGCTCGATTTCCTCCGCCGACAAGGCGCACAGCTGGAACACCATCGACCGCGAGCGGATCGTCGGCAATAGCTCGCCGGCATTGTCCGTCAGCAGAAAGATCGTCGCAAACTCGGGAGGCTCCTCCAACACTTTGAGCAGCGAGTTTGCCGCCTCTTTCATGAAAGCCGAGTCGGTAAAGATATAAACCCGTTCCCTACCCTCGGCCGGACGGTAATAAATGGTGTCAATCACCCGGCGCACCTGATCTACTTTGATCATCATCTGCGGAGGATCGGGCGGGATCACCAGCACATCTGGATGGGTTTGAACGAAGAGCCGGGTTTCTTTCTTGTCAGTCTCGCGCAAGTTCTCGCGTGCTTCCACGGCCTCTGCGAAGCGGGCATCCAGATCCACCGCCTGCGCAATGCGCACGCAGTTGGAGCACTTCCCGCAGAAGTCGGGGAGGCCGTCGGTCGTGGTGGGGGCAAGGCAGTTCAGCGCCTGCGCCAACATCAGCGCCAGCGTGTACTTTCCAGATCCCTGCCCGCCCGCAAGCACCACTGCATGCGGGAAGTGGTCACGCGCCAGCATGTCGCGCAAGCGGTGGACGATTTGAGTATTACCGTGAAAATCAGAAAACATGTTCAGTTACCAGCACTTGGCAGATAGCAGTTCGCGAGCACATCAATCATGCCACTTTGCTCGGATCCAATGGCGCCTGACAGCGCGCGCTGATTGCTAAGTGCCGTTGTCACAGCTTCAGCTTCCTCCGCACCAGTTCCACAATCTGCTCGTGCGTCTGCCCCGGTGTCCCGCGGGCATCGACCACCGCAACGCGACCATGGTCTCGCTTCGCGATCGCAAGATATCCCTCGTGGACGCGGGCAAAGAAAGCCTGCGTCTCCTGTTCGAAGCGGTTTTCGTCGTGGCCACGACTGGAGCTCTTTGCGGCTCTGTGATTCCGAAGGCGAGCTCGATTCACGCTGGCCGCCGCGTCGGAATCGAGCAGAATCGTCAAATCCGGCTGCAGGTTTCCACAAAGCACGCGGTGAAGTTCGCGCACGGCCTCGCTGCCCAGTTTGCGGCCGCTTCCCTGATAGGCCTCCGTCGAATCCGTGAACCGATCGCACAGCACAACGCTGCCTTGCGCCAGCGCTGGCTCGATGACTTCGGAAATATGCTGTGCGCGGGAAGCGAACATCAGCGCCATCTCGGCCAATGGCGAAAGCCCCGCTGTCCCGGAATCGAGCGCGACTTTGCGGATTTTCTCTCCAGTCAGGGTTCCGCCGGGCTCGCGCGTCTCGACCACCTTGTGTCCAGCCGCGCGCACCACGGCGGCCAGTTTTCGCAGTTGCGTGCTCTTACCGGTTCCGTCGAGTCCTTCGAAAGTAATGAATTTTCCGCGCCGGGACATCAGCGGAATGATAGCAGTCTGCGGCCGCCCACAGATTTAAGGGCTTTGCTTTTCTTCCTTTGCGGCCTGCGCGGCAGTTCTTTGCGAAGCCTGCAGCGGCGATCGCCAAGCCCGATAGAAACTGCCCCCGCGCTCTGCTGTACCGCCGCGCTCCCGGACTGCTATAGTCTAAAATTCTGCAGCATCCAGTGCGATTCATCACGAATGTGAGGCCCCGAAAGAATGAAACTCTCCAGAACGTTGGGAGCCGTCTTCGTCATAATGTTGACAGTTCCCGCTGGGTGCGCAACTTCGCCCACTGTGACCATTGCCGTCGACGCCACCGCCGCCCCCCGCAAGATCTTCCACGCCTCGCTGAAAATTCCCGCCAGCCCCGGCGATCTCACCCTCTATTACCCGAAGTGGATTCCCGGCGAGCACGCCCCCGACGGCCCCGTGATCGACCTCGCCGGCTTGAAGTTCGGTGCCGGCGGAAAGATTCTCAAGTGGCGTCGCGACCTGGTCGACGGCTTCACCATCCACGTGGAAGTCCCGGCCGGCATCAGTGAGATCTCCGCCGAACTCGACTTTCTTTCTCCGGCGATCTTCGAAGGTGGATTTTCTGCGGGTTCCTCGGCCACCGACAAGCTCGCGGTCATCAGCTGGAATCAGGTTCTGCTCTATCCCAAGGGCTGGCAGTCGGACGACATCAATTACAGCGCGAGCCTGAAGCTTCCGGACGGCTGGAAGTTCGGCACCCCGCTTCCCGTGGCCAGCCACAGCGGGAACGAAATCAAGTTCGCGACTGTTTCCCTCACCACGCTCGTCGACTCGCCGGTCATCACCGGTGAATTTCTCAAGGTCGTGCCGCTCGCCCAGGATCCGGTCACCGAAATGGATATTGCCGCCGATAGCGCCGCCGCGCTCGAAGCTCCCGCGGAAGTTTGGGACCACTACAAACATCTAGTCGAGCAGGCTCAGAGACTTTTCGGTGCGCATCATTACCGCGACTATCACTTCCTCTACACGCTGAGCGATCACGTTGCACACTTCGGTCTGGAGCACCATGAATCCGACGACAGCCGGGTAGACGAGCGCGCGCTGGTCGATGATGCCTCTCGCAAACTGTCTGCAAGTCTGTTGCCTCACGAATATGTTCACTCTTGGAACGGAAAGTATCGACGTCCCGCCGATCTGGCCACGCCCGACTACGAGCAACCCATGCAAGATGACCTGCTCTGGGTTTATGAGGGCCTGACCAACTATCTGGGCTTCGTGCTCACCGCTCGCAGTGGCCTGCTTACCGCGGAGCAGGATCGCGACGATCTGGCCATCACAGCCGACATGCTCGATCATCACACTCCCGGCCGCGTATGGCGCAACTTGCAAGACACGGCCGACGCCGCACCCCAGCTCTATTTCGCTCCGCGAGCCTGGCAATCGTGGCGCCGAGGTACGGATTTCTATGACGAGGGCACGCTGAGCTGGCTCTGGGCCGACGTTATCATCCGCCAGCAAACCAAAGGCGCCAAGTCCCTGGATGATTTCTGCGAACTTTTCCACGGCGCGCCGAGCACCGGACCGATGGTCAAGCCCTACACCTTCGACGACGTAGTCAGTGCGCTCAATCAGATCGCGCCTTACGATTGGCGCGGCTTCTGGACTGAGCGCCTCACCAATCATGGACCGGGCGCGCCGCTGGGAGGCGTCGAGGGCAGCGGGTGGAAAGTTGTATACGACGAGATTCCTTCGGAGATGTTGACTGGCAGTGCAAGCATGAACCGCACCGTGCCTGCCGCCCTCGCGTTCGGCCTCTTGTTAAACGAAGATGGCACCATTAGTGATGTCACCGAAGGCTTGCCCGCCGCGAAAGCCGGCATCGGTCCTGGGATGAAACTCGTCGCCGTGAATGGCCGCCGCTTTTCTCCGGAGATCTTGCGCGACGCGGTGAAGGCGACGAAGAACGGCAACGCTCCACTCGATTTGCTGGTCGAAAATACCGACTACTACAAAACGTACAAGATCGATTATCACGGTGGCGAGAAATATCCGCACCTGGTGCGCGACGACTCAAAGCCAGACTTGCTGAGTGAAATTCTGAAAGCGAAATGATTTTGTAGCGCCGCCGTCCCGGCGCCGTCAGGGCGGCTCGCCGCCACCTGCGCGGGCAAGATGCCCCCGCGACAGCCGGCAAGATGCCGGCGCTGCTGTTTTGTATGGCGCAGCTTCAAGCGCCCGAAATCCATGAACATTACGCGCCGCTCGCTTCCTCTCGCGCTCTTGTCCTTGCTGTGCACTCTCATCGCACACTCCCAAACCTCCATCCTCGGCTTTACTCCCACCTCCGCCGCCCACCAAACCGCAATCGAAACGAAATTCAAATCCATTCCCTCCCCCGACGAAGAACGCCGTCAGCATCGCATCTTCACCTCCGAGCCCCACGTCGCGGGTTCGAAGCGCAACAACGAACTGGCCGACTACATCGCCGGCGAATGGCGCAAGCAAGGGCTCGAAGACGTCATCATCCGTCGCTACGATGTTTACGGCACAAATCCGAAAGCCGCCTCGCTCGAAATGATTGCGCCGGTTCACTATCAGGCGATCCTGCGCGAAGCCGCACTCGATGCCGATCCGGACTCGAAGAATCCCGCGATCAGCGGCGCGTGGAGCGGCATGTCGATCTCGGGCGAAGTGACCGCTGCCGTGGTCTACGCGCACAGCGGCAATCCCGAAGATTACGATGTGCTGCGCAAGAACGGAATCAGCGTCAAGGGCAAGCTCGTCCTCGTGCGCTATTCCAATCCCTACAGCTATCGCGGATTCAAGGCCCTCACGGCGCAGCGCGAAGGTGCAGCCGCGATTCTGATTTACAGCGATCCCGCAGAGGACGGTTACAAGAAAGGCAAAGTCGATCCCGGCGGGCCCTGGGGCCCGGAATATCACATCCAACGCGGCGCCATCACCTACGACTTCATCGTCCCCGGCGATCCACTCACGCCAGGCTGGGCTTCGGTGCCTGGAGCGAAACGCATTCCGATCGAGCAAGCCGAGTCGGCGCCAAAGATTATGGCTTTGCCGCTTTCCTGGCACGATGCCAAGCGGCTGCTCGAGAACATGGACGGCCCGCTTGCTCCGACTGACTGGCAAGGCGGATTGCCGATTCAATATCACCTCGGCGGAGACGCC
>CAZILJ010000881.1:0-3232 GCA_964539915.1 uncultured Acidobacteriaceae bacterium
CATTGACGATACGAAATGCCTGCCTCAGGCGCAGCATACGATCGAGGTATCGAGTGCAACCGCCGGATATATCACTGCGATGCAATGCGAGCAAATCGGTACTGCCTGTGTGATTCTCGGTGGCGGGCGCGAGCGTAAGGAAGATTCCGTCGATCCTGCGGTGGGTATCGTTCTTCACAAGAAAGTTGCAGATCCAGTGGCCGCCGGCGAGCTGATCGCGACGATCTACTACAATGCGGAAGCGCAAGCGACACGGGCCCGGCAATTAATCGAGGCGAGTTGTGTTGTGACGCACGACCCGCCGTCGTCGAAGAGGCCTCTGATCCACAAAGTCATCGGTAAGTCCGCGGAGAAACCCTGAATGGGACGATTCACCGGAATTCTTGGGCTGTTGACGATGCTCGGGTTCGCCTACGTTTTCTCCACGAACCGTCGCGCCATTCGTCTGAAAACCATCGCTTGGGGCTTGGGATTGCAATTCTTGTTCGCAGTCTTTGTGCTGAGAATCGATGCCGGGCGCATCGTATTTCAGAAAGCCGGGGACGTCGTAACTAGGCTTCTCGGATATGCTTACGCCGGATCCCACTTCGTCTTTGGCGACCTGGCCAAGCCGGGATCGCAGCTCGGATATTTCGCCTTTGGAGTCTTGCCCACCGTTATCTTCATCGCCGCCTTCTTCGCCGTGCTCTACCACTTCGGCATTATGCAAATCATCATCAGAATTTTTGCCTGGGTCATGACGCGCGTGATGGGCGCCAGTGGCGCCGAATCACTCAATGTTGCGGCCAGCATTTTTATGGGGCAGACCGAGGCGCCTCTGACCATCCGCCCCTTTCTGCCCGACCTGACCCGCTCGGAATTGATGACCGTGATGACCAGCGGCATGGCCCACGTGTCCGGCGGAATCATGGCTGCCTACATCGCCTTCGGCATTGACCCGAAACACCTCCTGAGTGCGGTTATCATGACCGCGCCGGGGACGCTGCTGATGGCAAAAATGTTAGTCCCGGAAACTGAGGAGGCGCGAACCGCCGGGCGAGTCGTCATGAGTGCCGAGGAAGAAAAAACCGAGAAGGAAGAAAATCTCCTCGGTGCAATTGCCCGGGGTACGACCGACGGTTTGCAATTAGCGCTCAACATCGCCGCTATGCTGATTTCGTTTCTGGCACTGATCGCGCTCACCAACGGCATTTTTGGCGGCATTCACCACCACATCGGCTGGTTTCCCGAGAGTCTGGAACAAATCTTCGGAGTCATATTTGCCCCCGTGGCGTGGGTGATTGGCATTCCCCGGCACGACTGCAGGATCATCGGCAACCTGCTCGGCACGCGCATGGTGTTGAACGAACTGGTAGCGTTCTCCATGCTGGGAGCACAGAAAGCGGCACTCGATCCTCGCTCGGTTACGATTGCCACGCTTGCCCTGTGCGGGTTCGCGAATCTCAGTTCCATCGGAATCCAGATCGGCGGTATCGGTGCGCTGGCGCCCAACAAGCGGGGTGAACTGGCTCGGCTCGGCGTTCGCGCGATGCTGGCGGGAACGATGGCGAACCTCATGTCAGCCTCAATTGCCGGTATGCTTCTTTAGATTGCGTAGGTGTTGATTACTTTCCAAAAGGAGTTTCGTGAAACCATTCTGGCGTGCCTGTAGCACAATTCTGTTCGCGGTTCTCTGCTTTCTCCCGAGTGCCAGAGCTCTCGCCCAACGTCGAGTCATCATCGATACCGACCCAGGCGTTGACGACGCCATGGCCATCTTGCTCGCTTTGAACTCGCCCGAACTGAAGATCGAAGCGCTCACCGTCGTGCCGGGGAATGTAGACAGCGCTCAGGGCCTTGAGAACGCGCTCAAGCTGGCGTCGCTAGCCGGGCGGTGCGACCTGCCTATCGCGCGCGGAGCTCAGCATCCGCTCAATCAGAAGTTGATCACCGCCGAGTTCTGGCATGGCAAGAATGGATTGGCTGGTGTTGAATTGCCTGCGTCGAAGTGCAAAGCCGATTCGCGCTTCGGTCCTGATTTGATCATTGAACTGGTCCACAAATATCCGCACGAGGTTACGCTAATTCCTGTGGGTCCGCTGACCAACATTGCGCTGGCTGTGTCGAAAGACCCGTCGATTGTGCCCTTGGTGAAGGATATCGTAATCATGGGCGGCTCGATCAGCGGAGGAAATGTGAACGGGGCAGCCGAAGCAAATATCTACAATGATCCCGAAGCGGCGGCCATCGTATTCGACGCGGGCTGGATGGTTACGATGGTTGGGTCCGACGTGGGGGAGCGAACATTAATCACTCGCAAATATTTGGCGGACTTGCAGTCGCTTCAGGGACCGCAGACTGACTTCATCGCGAAGTTGGCAGACTTCTACCTTACCCGTTCGGAGAAAAGCGGCTATGCGGGCGCGGCGATGTACGATCCCCTGGCCGTCGGGGCGGTTATCGACCCCACACTGGTAACCCTCAAAGACATGCACGTGGATGTTGAAACCAAGGGCGAATTCACTCGCGGCGAGACCGTAGCCAATCGCAGGGGATCGAACGAGAACAACGTGCTGCATGGCGATCACTATGAGATCGAGGGGACCATCGACTTAAAGCCAAATGCCCGAGTCTGTCTCGCCTCGGATGCCGACCGATTCCTGCAGCTCTTTACTAGCCGGATCAAAGGTAAATAGATTGACGTACGCGTCAGCCGTTTGCACGCGCAACCTGCAGGATTGCCAACCCATAGAAAACGAACATCAGAGCAAGATAAAGTTTGGCGCGAGATCCTGAGCCGGCGAACTCTTTCCAAGCTAGAACTCCCCACAGCGCCGCGACCATGGGTGCCGACTGGCCGATGGCGTAGGAGATCGCCTGCCCCGTCAGCTTGCCCGCGGTCAAATTGAGAACCGTACCCGCTCCCCAGATCACTCCGCCCAGCAGTCCGAGCAGATGGCCCGACGTCGGGCCGCCCAAAAATCCTTTCAGGCTTACGGGTTCGCCCACGATGGGATGCTTCATGAAATACAAGTTCCAAACAAAGCACGACAGCAGTGCCCCAAACGTCAGAAATACGGTGCCGCTGTACGGAGTGAGCGGATTTCCGCGAGTCATCGCGTAGGTCGAGAACGGACTCCACAAACCCATCAGCGTTCCCGAAACCACGCACAGGATGATGCTCTTGCGCGAAGTCCCGCTGCCCGCACGCTTCAGGTTGCCGTAGGCTTTGCCGTCGAGAATCACCGCGATC
>CAZILJ010000882.1:0-1917 GCA_964539915.1 uncultured Acidobacteriaceae bacterium
GTGATCCAGTACGGGACGGCGACGGGGAAGGCTCCGCAAATCGATTTGCGCGCGATGTACGCCAAGTCAGCCAGCGTGCAAGGACTGTGGCTGACATATCTCTCGCAAAAGCGCGAGATCATGGAACCGGCGTGGAAGCAGCTTTCGGCGTGGATTGGACAAGGGAAGTTGACTCCGCAGATCGGACACGTTCTCCCGCTTGATCGGGCGGTAGAAGGGTTCAAGCTGCTCCAGGACGGGAAGAACTATGGGAAGGTTGTGCTGAAGATTGCGGGTTGAGGAGCGAACCGCAGCGGCCGAAACCAGCTTATTCTGGTGGCGGCTTGATCGGTACAACTGAAGTTGTGTACTTCCCGATTCTTCTGAGTCACGCCCTTCCTGTCTATTCTGTGAACACCCAGGTTTCGCTTGCTAGAAAGTTTGCTAGCGAGCAGATCGCGATTGCAATGGCATTGGCGAGCAGGTAATGCAGTTGCGCTTGACCGACCATCAAGCTCATCAGGGTCAGATTGCCCAGGATGGAAAGGGCTCCGTTGGTGAGATTGAAGCGGACGAAGCGTTGGAGTGAACGACGCCAACGGGGCTGAGGGTGGCTCGGCCTCGGTTCAGGTCCGGGCTCGTCATGCCTTCTTCTTCGGGGCAGGATTCTGTCCGACCAGGTGAAGCGTTCGTGCCAGACGAAGTTGTGGACGATTGTGGCCTCAACCGCGATCGCAGTGGCGGCGAGATAGTCGAGATGCATCACGCTCTTGAGCAGGAACAGCGCCAGGAACTGCACGGCAATGCCGATTCCTCCGACAAGATTGAATTTGCACCAGCGTGTCAGGGTGGAAGGTGGCAGACTTCCTTCGGGCGAATGAATCGTCGTGATCGGATGAACACTCGTCGCTTTCAGCGTCATTGCGGGTTCCTTTCCTCGCGGTAGAGTCGGATCGTGTTTTGCGCAGTGAAGACGACCAGCATCAATCCCATGCCCGCGAGGCCGATTGCGCCGCCCACATCGAAGAGGCGGAATTGAGCGCCGAACTGGTGCACCACCGGCTTCCAGAACAATGCCAGGTTTCCAACCGCGAGGAGGATTCTCAACTCGGTGGGGCCGAATCGCCAGAACGAGATGCGAAACTCGCCCAGCGCGTGGGTTGCTAGGTACGACTGAATAGAAAGCATCAGGAAAGCCATGAGAAGTCCAATTGCGATCCAAGGGTGCATATATCCAGACAAGGCGAGACCTCCCATCAGGGCCAAAGCCCCAATGCTGTCGACCATGTGATCGACGTAGAAGCCGTAGCGCGGACGCTGGCATTGACGCACTCGCGCGAGGGTGCCGTCGAGTGAATCGCCGAGCCAGTTGAGGGCGAGGCAGATGATCACGCCGAGGAGTGCGTAGCGATTCCGAAAGGCAAGGGCGTAGCACATTCCTGCGCCGATTTGCGCCGCCATACCCAGCACGGTCAGGTGGTCGGGAGAGACGCGATTCGGGGTGCGGGCGGCCAGCCACAGCAGCGCGCGCTTCTCCGCTTCCGCCACCCAGCTTTCTTGGACACGCAGGGTGTCAGGAAAGGGACGAGTACGGCGCATCTCGAGGAGTACGCGCGGATTTACCTGCTCACAGAGATCCGTCATCGGCTGAGAATTAAGGTTTGCCATATTTGGCCTCAAGCGCCACTTTTGCGCCGGGGACGTTGGTCGGCAATGCACTGGGACTCAAGCCGAGGTCAAACGAAGATCATTTGGCAAGCGAATGAAAACAGGTGGGATGGGCGGGGAGATCAATGGAAGGTACGGCGTGTGCCCTGATCTGAAGTTGTCAATCGCAGTTGCAGACGTGCGGCTAACCAAGAGGGGAGTGGGACGCCAGCACGACAGCCGCCGGGATGGCGGCCTATCGTTCCTTCGGCGCTACTTTGCTTCGCGGAT